>DASRQW010000294.1 GCA_035696245.1 Longimicrobiaceae bacterium
TCCAGTAGTCCGGGCTGGAGTCCCAATGGCGATCAACCAGGACTTGAAGGCTTTGCTCGCAGGGCCGAAGCTACGTTCCCCGTTCCTGGCCTGGCTACTCCGCGGTTCAGCGGCCGAGACACTCCGCCGGCTTGATGAGGCCGGTCATGGAACCAAAGCTTTGCGGATGGATGCGTGGACTTCAATGGCGCTTCCAGTTCCCCCGCTCAGTGAACAGGACTTGATCACTGCCCACCTCGATGCGGAAACACAGCAAGTGGACTTCCTCGTTCTGGAAGCCGAGCGCGCCATCTCCCTCCTGCAAGAGCGCCGCACTGCGCTGATCTCCGCCGCGGTGACGGGGAAGATCGACGTGCGCGGGCTGGCGGAGGCGGCATGAGAATCCACACGGAGATCGCCTTCGAGGACGAGATCTGCGCGTACCTGGCCAATCACGGCTGGCTGTACGAGACGGGCGACGCCGGCCGCTACGACGCCGCCCGCGCGCTCTTCCCGCGCGACGTGCTGGCGTGGGTGCAGGAGACGCAGCCGGACGCGTGGGAGGCGCTGCAGCGCGCCCAGGGCCCCGCCGCCGCCGATGCGCTGCTCGCCCGCCTGCGCGCCCAGACCGACGCGCGCGGCACGCTGGACGTGCTGCGCCACGGCTTGGAGATGATGGGCCTGCGCGGCAAGCTGCAGATGGCGCAGTTCCGCCCCGCGCTCGCCGCCAACGCAGACATCATGGCGCGCTACGCCGCCAACCGCCTGCGCGTGGTGCGCCAGGTCCACTACTCGCGCCAGAGCCCCAACGAGAGCATCGACCTTGTGCTCTTCCTCAACGGCATCCCCGTCGCCACCGCCGAGCTGAAGACCGACTTCACGCAGGCGGTGGAAGACGCGGTGGACCAGTACCGCTACGACCGGCCGCCGCGCCGCCAGGAGCCGGAGCCGCTGCTGGCCTTCCCCGGCGGCGCCCTGGTCCACTTCGCCGTGAGCAACCGCGAGGTGCGGATGACCACGAAGCTGGAGGGCGCCGCCACCGCATTCCTGCCGTTCAACCGCGGCGACCGCGGCGGCAAGGGCAACGAGGACAACCCGGCTGGCCACCCCACGGCGTACCTGTGGGAGGAGGTGTGGGAGCGCGAGGGCTGGCTGGAGATTCTGGGCCGCTACATGGTGGCGCGCCGCGACGCCAAGAAGCAGATCGAGAAGGTGATCTTCCCGCGCTTCCACCAGCTCGACGCCACGCGCAAGCTGCTGCGCGAGGTGCGCCGCGAGGGCGCGGGCGGGCGCTACCTGATCCAGCACTCCGCCGGCTCCGGCAAGACCAACTCCATCGCCTGGACCGCGCACTTCCTGGCCGACCTCCACGACGACGACGACCGCAAGGTGTTCGACACCGTGCTGGTGGTCTCGGACCGCAATGTGATCGACACGCAGCTCCGCGAGGCGATCTTCGACTTCGAGCGCACCACGGGCGTGGTCGCCACCATCCGGGGCGAGAGCGGCAGCAAGAGCGGCGAGCTGGCGAAGGCGCTGGCCGAGGGCAAGAAGATCGTGGTCTGCACCATCCAGACGTTCCCGTTCGCGCTCGAGCAGGTGCGCGAGCTGGCCGCCACGCAGGGCAAGCGCTTCGCCGTGATCGCCGACGAAGCGCACAGCTCGCAGACGGGCGAGACGTCCAAGCAGCTTCGCGCCGTGCTCACCGACGCCGAGGTGGCGGCGCTCGCCGACGGCGGCGAGGTGAGCACCGAAGACCTGCTCGCCGCGCAGATGTCCGCCCGCGCCGGCGAGGACGACGACGGCATCACCTACGTGGCGTTCACCGCCACGCCCAAGGCCCGCACCATCGAGCGCTTCGGCACGCTGCCGGACCCGGCGCGCAAGGCGGGGCCGGGCAACCTGCCGCAGCCGTTCCACGTGTACTCCATGCGGCAGGCCATCGAGGAAGGCTTCATCCTGGACGTGCTGCGCAACTACACCACGTACCGCACCGCCTTCAAGCTGGCGCACAACGGCCGGGAGATGGACGACCGCGAGGTGGAGCGCAGCGCGGCCATGAAGGGCATCATGGGCTGGGTGCGCCTGCACCCGTACAACATCTCCCAGAAGGTGCAGATCGTGGTGGAGCACTTCCGCGAGTTCGTGGCGCCGCTGCTCGCCGGCCGCGCCAAGGCCATGGTAGTGGTGGCGAGCCGGGTGGAGGCCGTGCGCTGGCAGCTCGCCATGCAGCGCTACATCGCCGAGCGCGGCTACGGCCTGCACGCGCTGGTCGCCTTCTCCGGCGACGTGCGCGACGAGGAGTCAGGCCCGGAGCCGTTCACCGAGCGCAGCGACGCGCTGAACCCGCGGCTGAGTGGCCGCGACATCCGCGAGGCATTCCACACCGACGAGTACCGCATCCTGCTCGTAGCGAACAAGTTCCAGACCGGGTTCGACGAGCCGCTGCTGTGCGGCATGTACGTGGACCGGCGCCTGGCCGGCATCCAGGCCGTGCAGACCCTGTCGCGCCTGAACCGCGCGTTCGCCGGCAAGGACACCACCTTCGTCCTGGACTTCGCCAACGAGGCGGCCGACGTGCTGGAGGCGTTCCAGGCGTACTTCACCACGGCCACGCTGACCGACGTCACCAACCCGGACCTCGTCTACGACCTGCGCGCCAAGCTGGACGCCGCCGGCCATTACGACGACGTCGAGGTGGAGCGCGTGGTGGCGGCGGAGATGCGCCCCGGCGCCACGCAAGGCGAGATCGTGGCCGCCATCACGCCCGTGGTGAGCCGCCTGCTGCACCGCTACAACGCCGCCCGCGACGCCCAGCGCGCCGCCGAGGCCCGCCACGACGCCCCCGCTGCGAGCGCCGCCAAGGGAGAGGCAGACGCGCTCCTCCTCTTCCGTGCGGACGCGGGCTCGTACGTCCGCCTGTACACCTACCTGTCGCAGGTCTTCGACTACGGCAACACCGAGGTGGAGAAGCGCGCCATCTTCTTCCGGCGCCTGCTGCCGCTGCTGGATTTCGGGCGCGAGCGCGAGGAGATCGACCTCTCCCGCGTCGTCCTCACGCACCACACCGTGAAGTCGCGCGGCGTGCAGCCGATGGGGCTGGGGTCCGTCGTCTACCCGATTCCCGCCGCCACGGGCATGGGCACCGCCGTGGTCCGCGAGCGGCAGCGCGCGTGGCTGAACGAGATCATCGTGAAGGTGAACGAGCTGTTCCAGGGCGACCTCACCGACGACGACAAGCTGGTGTACGTGAACCAGGTGCTGAAGGGCAAGCTGCTGGAATCGGAGAAGCTGCAGCAGCAGGCCGCGAGCAACACCAAGGAGCAGTTCGCCAACTCACCGGACCTCAAGTCCGAGCTGATGAAGGCGATCATCGAGGCGCTGGACGCGCACAACACCATGAGCAGCCAGGCCCTCAACTCCGCCGCGGTGCAGCGCGGCCTACAGGATATCCTGCTCAACCACACCAACCTGTACGAGAGCCTCCGCGAGCAGGGCCGCTGACCTTCGCTGGGGAGATGCGGCACGTGGCCATCCCCTCCGACGGATCGAAGCGTCCCCGATAGTCTCTCCGCGATCCGCCGCGCCGGCGCTCGCATTCACACCTGGCGAGCACCCCCTTCCGCTCCGGACGTGCACTCACGCGGGAGAGGACAGACGATTACGACCTTGCGTAACAACCATTTCCCGCGCATAATTGAAAAGCGTGGCATCTCTGCTGCGCCACCTCGATCCCTCCACTGCATGGGGTAACACATGAGGTACAAGGCAGCGATCCCCGCCACTTTTCTCGCCGTTCTGTTCACCGCCGCCTGCGACTCGGCCGAGTCGCCGGCCGGGCCGGACCGTTCCGCATCGGCCGTAATCGGCGCGATACCGAAGGAGCTGGGGCAGAACCCGGTCGTCAACCAGGGGCAGAGCCAGGCGCCGAACCAGGACGACGAGTTCGCCCGCGCGGCGCGCGCCGAGGTGCCCGGCTTCGCCGGCTACTATCTGGACGCGAACGGCACGCCCGTGGTGCGCCTGGTCAACCAGGCCCAGCGCGCCGCGGCCCAGCGCTACCTGGCGCCGCAGCTCGCGAAGGCCGGCCGTGGCCACAACGCCCGCGCGGCGAAGCAGGCCGTCTTCGTGCCGGCCACCTACGACTTCGCCCAGCTGCACGAGTGGTCCGAGCGGCTGGTGCCGGTGCTCCAGCACCAGGGCGTGTACCTGATCGACGCGGACGAGGTTGGCAACCGCGTGCTGGTGGGCGTGGGTGACGAGAGTGCCGCGGCGGCCGTGCGCGCCAGGGCCGCCCTCCTGGGCATCCCGCAGGGAGCGCTGGCGTTGCAGATGCAGGCCGCGCCCCGCTCGCGCGCCACGGTGCGCGACCGGTTCACCACCGTGGTGGGCGGCATCCAGATCGCGTTCGGCAACTTCCTGTGCACGCAGGGCTTCAACGCCAAGCGCGTCTCGACCGGCGCGAACATCTTCGTGACCAACTCGCATTGCACCACCACGCAGTACGTGTCGGACGGCGTGGCCATCTACCAGAACACCGTCGCGGCCGGCAACCAGGTCGGCAACGAGGTCGCGGACCGCGGCATGTGGGCGTGCGCCGGCGCCGGCACCTCGTGCCGCCAGGCGGACGCGGTGTTCATCAGCCACAACGGCACGCGCACCATCGGCCAGGGCGGGATCATCCGCACCAACTGGAACACGGGCGCCGCGGGCGGGATCACCACCATCGGCGAGTTCGACATCATCGGGCGCTACACGGGCTCGCTGCCGGTGGGCAGCTACCTGGACAAGACCGGCCGCACCAGCGGCTCCACGTACGGCGTGGTCACCAACTCGTGCGTGACCATCGGCGTGCTGCGCTGCCAGGACATCTCGAAGGTGTGGTCCGAGGGCGGCGACAGCGGCTCGCCCGTGTACGTGTACATCGGCGGCGCGGGCGCGCTGGAGAACGACGTGCAGATCCACGGCGTGATGTGGGGCGGCCCGGGCTCGGACTTCACCACGACCTACTCGAGCCGCCTCTCCGGCATCGAGGCGGACCTGGGCGCGCTGACCAACCTGTGCCGCCCCGGCTACGGGTGCTGAGCGCGCGATCCGGAGCCCGCTGCCGCGCGGAGGTCTCCGCGTGGGGCGGGTGATGGGGATGCTGGCGGCGCTCGCGCTCTGCGCGGGCGCCGCGGCATGCGCGGCGGGCCGGGCGGCGCCGGGATCGGATGACGGAGGCTGGGACCTGGCCGGCGTGATCGCCGCGGTCGAGCCCGGCTCCGCGGCCACCCGGGTGACGGTCGACCTCGCGCCGGGAGCGGGCGAGACAGGCCAGGCCGTCCTGCTCGTCTCGCCAGCCACGAAGGTGGAGGTGCGGCGGGCGGACGGCACGTCCTCGCAGGGCAGCGCGGCCGACCTCCGGGCCGGCGCGCGGATCCAGGCGTGGCACGATGGTGCGGAGATGCGGTCGCTCCCGCCGCAGTACCGGGCCACTCGCATCCGCATCCTCCCCGCCTCCTGACGGGCTGTGTTGGAAGCTGCGAACGGGCTCGGCCACCATTGGCCGGGCCCGTTCGCTCGTCTCCATCTGCCGATGCGGAATGCGTCCGCCCACGTCCGACGGATGTGGTGCGAGGATCGGCACCGGGCGCGCGTCCTCCACCCAGACACGCACCTCGAACGCTCTCCGGACGACGGCGACGCACTTTCGCCGCGAGTGCGCAAGCTGCTACATTCTCTCGCGGATCGACGGAACGCGACGTGCCCCTGACGATGCCGAGAGGAGCGGCGGCGATGGTACGGAGCGTGCTCCCGGCGGCGGGCGCGGGGTTGCCCCTGCGCCGCCGGGCGGGCATCTTTGGCTCCGTCGCGACCCCAACCCGAGGATGACATGTTCAACTGGCTGCGCCGCCGCCGCCTGAGCGCAGAAGCCCGCCGCAAGCTGCTGATCGTCGCCGCGCGGGCGGAAGAGGCGATCATCGAGACGCACGTGGACAACATCCACGAGCTGCTGCACGAGCTGGACGGCGAGGTGGACGTGGACCGCGCCATCGAGCTGTACCTGGAGCTGATGCCGCTGGACGAGACCATGGCGCCCACCGTCACAAACCGGGTCCTCACGCGCACGCAGGAGCCCGCGGCGGCGCCGCTCTCCCCGCGCCGCCCGACGGCCGCCGAGGTCCGCCGCTTCGAGAACGTCTTCCGCGACGACCCGCGCACCCCGCGCAAGAAGTAGCACGCACGGGAGATGCGAACACGCGAAGAGCGCGGCCGGGAAGCTTCCCCGCCGCGCTCTTTCGCGTCCTCCCCGGTCCTCGATCACCCGAACCCGTTCGACGGATGCGAGGCGATCCATCTCCCGGTCCCTCGTTCGCCTCCGGTCACGCCATCGATCGGCAGCCGGCAGATGGTCCCCGGCCGATGCCCGAAAACTGCGGAACGCGTTGTCGGTGCGATAGATCGCATCCACGGCGGCGCGTGCTTACGATACGCCGGGATGCGCCGGCAAGTCTCCGGAGTTCGATCTCGGAAACATTTTGTTTGCCTGCTGACCTCGGAACGCATTAGTTTCCCGCCGCGGATCGCTTACGGCAGCCGCGGCGCGCCCGCCGCGCACGCTCGTTCGATCTGCCGCCGTTTTCTCCCGCCGTTGGCCGGCCGTCGTATCCACGATGGTTCCCGATCCCAAAGCAGAAGTCACCTCACCTCCCAACCCTAATCCTTCCGCATGGATCTTCGAATCCTCAAGCTCGCGTTCCTCGTGACGTTCGCCACCACGGGCGCGGCCTGCAGCGGCAGCCCGTCCGGTTCCGAGCCGCCCAAGTCCACCCCCGGCGTCCGGGTCGCGGGGGGAGACCAGGTGACGGACTCCATCGACGCCACGCCACAGCAGGCGCTGGTGGTGCAGGTGACCGAGCCGAATGGCAAGCCGGCGGCGGGCACGATCGTGCAGTTCGAGGCGGTGGTGGCCGGGACCGGTTTCGATCAGACCCCGTCGATGTGGATGGCTTCGGTGGGAACGGACGTGTTCGAGGGGTTCACGGCGGCGACGACCGACGCGGAGGGGCGCGCGTCGGTCCGCGTGCGCATGGGGAGCCACGCGGGGGCGGGCGCCGTGACGATCACGGTCCCGTCATACGGGTACTCGGCCATCGCCCAGTACACCGTCCAGCCCGGCGCCGCCTGGGCGGTCACCGCCACCCCCGGCGATACCACGCTGTACGTGGGGCGCACGGTGGAGATGCGGGCCACCGTGGCCGACCGCGCCGGGAACCCGCGCGCCGACGCGGTCACGTTCGCCGTCGCCTCGGGCCCCGTGACGCTGAGCGCCGGGAAGACGCTGACCACTGCCGCGGTCGGCCGCGGAGTGGTCGTGGCGCAGGTCCAGGCGGTCGCGGACACGAGCTACGTGAGCGTGATCCCCGAAGGCACCATCGCCGGCTTCACCAGCGACATGGAGTTGTACACGGTGAACCTGGACGGCACGGGGCTGAGGCTGCTCGCGCAGGCCAGCGCAGGCCGCGGCTACTTCGGCGAGATGCCGGCCGCGTGGAGCGCGGACGGGAAGTCGCTGGTGTACCACGACAGCCGCAGTGATCACAACCGCATGCTGTACTCGGTGGACCTCGCCTCCGGCATCCGGACGCTCCTGATCGCCGAGCCGGACGGACTGATCTCACAGGCGTGGCCGCAGCGCTCGCGCGACGGGCAGTGGGTCTACTTCAACGGCCAAGGGACCTGGCAGGGCGCCTACGTGGGGAGCCAGCTGTTCCGGGTCCGCTCGGACGGGACGGGGGCGGAGCGGGTCAACACCGGCGGCGCGTTCGCGATCTCCGGCTACGCCTCGCCTTCGCCGGACGGCTCCCGGCTGGCATTCCTGACGAACCGCGACTTCACGTCCGGCGGGCTTCACGTGCTGGACCTGGCCACCGGGCAGAGCACGGCGCTCAACATCTCGGCGGCCACGCCGCGCTGGTCCCCGAACGGCGACCTGATTGCGTACGTCGCCATGCCCGACGGCTTCGGGTTCATGGACAACCACGTCGTCACCGGGTTCGGGGAGCTGCGCGTGGTCCGGCCGGACGGGACGGGGGCGCGGACCGTCACCAGGACCCAGAACCTGTTCCTGCCGGGGATCGGGTGGTCGCCGGACGGGAAGTACCTGATCGGCGCCGGCCAGCAGGGAGCGGCACTCACCGTGGTGGACGTCGCCACCGGCGAGGAGGTGCGTATCCGCCTCCCCCGGAACTTGCGCGCGCCGGACTGGCGGCCGTGAGGCCCGCTCTCCGGCCGCGGCGCCGGTTCGTCCGCCGGTGACGGAGCCTGGAAGGGCGCGGAAGGCATGAAAGCGGAAGAGCGCGCCGGGAGATTCCCCGCCGCGCTCTTTCGCATCTGTCGATCTTCAACCGCCGTCGGGAGATGCGAGGCCGTGCATCGCCCGTCCTCGCGCCGTTCATCTCCGTCGAAGCCGATCTTCCGGCATTCGGTAGATGGTTGCCAGTCGGTGCCCGTTCGCGGTGGAAAGTGTTGCGGATGCGATGAATCGCACCCCTACGATCCGCGGCACCATTTAGGACGGAGCCGACGTCGCGGGATCGTCCGCGAAGGCGGACTTTGCGCTTCTAGTGCCGCGGTTCCAACCGCCAGCCGCGACCTACTCGGCCGCAGCGGGGATCACGGGCGCTGTGCGGGCGAGGCGGACGACGGCGACGCGGCGCTCGTCGGTCTCTTCCACGCGCAGCTCCATCTCGCCGTCGCGGCCGGGGGCCTGGACGACGTCGCCCACCACGGGCACGCGGCCCAGCGCGCCGAAGATGTAGCCGCCCAGCGTGTCGAAGTCCTCTTCCGGAAGCTCCAGCCCGAGCTGCTCGTTCACGTCGCAGATGCTGGTGCCGCCGTCGATGAGCACGTCGCCCTCGGGGGTGCTCTCGAAGTCCGGCTCGGCCTCGTCGTACTCGTCGCGGATCTCGCCGACGATCTCCTCCAGCAGGTCCTCCATGGTCACCAGCCCGTACGTGCCGCCGAACTCGTCGAGCACCACGGCCAGGTGCACGCCGTTCTCGCGAAGCTCGGCGAGCAGGAAGTTGACGGGCTTGGTGTCGGGCACGAAGAACGGCTCGCGCATCACCGCCCGCACGTCGAACGGCGGGTCGGCCGCGGCGCGCCGGTTGAGCACGGGCAGCAGGTCCTTCACCAGGAAGACGCCGACCACGCTGTCGATGGTGCCCTCGTAGACGGGGATGCGCGAGTGGCCCTCCTCGGTGGCCACGCGGATCAGCTCGTCGAGCGTCACGTCCACCGGCACGGCCACCATCTCGGTGCGTGGCGTCATCACCTCGCGCGCCACGGTGCCGGAGAACTCGAACACGCCGCGCAGCATCTCCCGCTCGCCGTCCTCCATGCTGGTCTGTTCCGCGCCGCCCTGCACCACCAGCGTGCGGATCTCCTCGGGCGTGCGCACCAGCGGCTGGAAGCTGGCGGAGTCCACGCCCACCACCCGCAGCACCACGCGAACCACCACGTTCAGCACCGCCAGCACGGGCGAGAGCACGACCCGCAACGCCCCCAGCACCGGCACCGACACGCGCGACGCGATCCACTCCGCGCGGTTCACGGCCACCAGCTTGGGCACCTGCTGCCCCAGCGTGGCGTGCAGCAGCGCGGCGGCGACCAGCGCCACCACGGCCGCGATGAGGGGCGACGGACCGAGGTCGATGCCGGCTACGACGGCGCGCGGCCCCCACGCGGGAACCAGCCACCCGCGCGCGACTCGCAGCGCACACCAGCCCAGGAGGACGGATGCCAGGCTGCGGCCCACCTGCGCGGCGAAGGCCAGGTTCTCCAGCCCGTCCAGCGCGGGGATGACGCGCGCGGCGCGGCGGTCGCCCAGACGCGCGGTCTGCTCGATGCGGGTGCGGCGAACGGCGATGAGGGAGAACTCGGCGGCGGCGAGAAGGGCGTTGGCCGCGATCAGGGAGAGGGCCAAGAAGAGCGTCAGGCCCGTACTGGCAGGGTCGGAATCCATAGGCGGGAGGGGGGTGCCGGAGGCCCCGGTGAGCCCAGGGCCTCCATGTTCTTCGGAGGTGCTGCCTTACGCCGCGCTGGCCTCGAGGTGCGCTTCCGCGTCCTCGGCGTCCTCGGGCTGCGCCTCGATGTCGGTGGCGTGGGCCTCCGCTTCGGTGGCGTCTTCTTCCTCCGCCTCGGCCTTGGCCGGGGCGTTGGCGATCACGGGGCTGCAGAAGCGCAGGCCGATCGCCTTCAGCTCGTCGAGCTGGTCCTTGCTCAGCGACGGGTACCGCTCGCCGATGAACTCCACTGTATCGTCCATCCACTCCACCTGCTGCTCCTGCGTGGCGCGGAGCACCCCGCAGCGGTGTACGTGGCTGAAAAGCTCGTTGCGCGCGTCGTCCATCTCGGTGGCACGCGGCTGCTGCTGCTGTGGCTTGCGTTCTTTCGTCCGGCTCAAAAATGCCTCCTCGTTGGGCGAATCACTCCCCCGCGCGCGAGGGACGATCTGGTATTGGTTGATAGCCAAGTAATATAACGCATTTGCCCCCAGGGCGAAACCTCCGGGACCCTCGCGCCCCGGGCGGTCCGGCGCTTGCGTTCCGCGGGCGCGCTCCCCTCCCGGATACCACGCGCACGCCGCGATGATCCTCACGCGTCCCCTGCCCCGCCCGCCGTTCGCAACCGCCGCGCCCGCCGCAGCGCACCCCGGCCGCCAGCCCGCGCCCGTGCTACGCTCGCTACGCGACGTGGGCCCGTACCGCATCCACTCGCTGGAGGCGGGCGAGGGCGACGAGTGCGTCGTGCTCCTGCACGGCCTGTCGGGCTCTTCGCGCTGGTGGGACCGCAATGTGGCGGACTTCGCGGGGCGCTTCCGCGTGCTCGTGCCCGACATGATCGGCTTCGGGCGTTCGCGGCTCACGGGGCCGCTGCCGGACATGGCGGGCGCGGCCGCGGTGCTGGCGGACTGGATGGAGGCCGCGGGCGCCGGCCGCGTGCACCTGGTGGGACACTCGATGGGCGGCCAGCTCGCCATCCACCTCGCGGCGCGCTTCCCGGAGCGCATCTCCCGTCTCGTGCTCGCCGACGCATCGGGAATCCCCCGGCCGCTCAGCGCACGCAGCCTGATCCGCTTCGCGCGCGACGTGGCGCCGCCCGCGCGCTGGGGCGACCCGGCGTTCATCCCCGTGATCGTGGGCGACGCGTTCAAGAGCGGCCCGCTCACCATCCTGCGCGCCCTGGGCAACATCGTGCGCGACGACGTGCGGCCGCTGCTGCCGCGCATCCAGGCGCCCACGCTGCTGGTGTGGGGCGAGCGCGACGCGCTGGTGCCGGTTCGCTGCGGACGCGAGATGCGGAAGACGATCCCCAACTCCCGCCTGGTGGTCATCCCCCGCGCCGCGCACAACCCCATGGTGGACCGCCCGGCAGAGTTCGCGGCGGCCGTCCTCCCCTTCCTGGCCGGCGTTGAGGTCGGCCAGTGACGGGAGATGCGGACCGGGCGTTCGCGCGCGCCGCAGCGGACTGGAGCGCGACGAAGCGCGTGCGCGCCGGGCGGTGGAACGTGCGGTATCGCGAGGCGGGAGAGGGGCCGCCCCTGGTGCTCGTGCACGGCCTGGGCGTGAGCTGCGACTACTGGTGGCGCAACGGCCCCGCGCTCGCCGCCGCGGGCTTCCGCGTCCTCGCGCCGGACCTGCCCGGGTTCGGGCGGACGGACGGGCCGGCGTGGGGGCTCACCGTGCCGGACCAGGCGGAGGCGGTGGATTGCTGGGCACGGGAGATGGGCATCGGCCCGGCGGCGTACGCGGGCCACTCGCTCTCGTGCCAGGCCGTCGTCCACCTCGCGGCGGAGCGCCCGGAACGCGTCTCCGCCCTCGTCCTCGCGTCGCCGACCGGCGACCGGCGCAGCTGGCGGATGACGCGCGAGCTGCTGTCGTTCGCGGCGGACGTGCCGCGCGAGTCGTGGCGCCTGATTCCCATCGTCGCCCAGGCGTACCTGCGGACGAATCCGCTGCGGTACTGGAGGACGTGGCACTCCGCGGGCGACGACGACCCATTTCTTGCCCTGCCCTCCGTCCGTGCCCCCGCTCTCGTCGTCGTGGGCGAGCGCGACCCCGTCGTCCCGGTCGACTTCGCGCGGGCGCTGGCGGACGGGCTGCGGGACGGGCGCCTCGTCACCATCCCGAGCGGCGCGCACGCCGTCATCTTCGGCACCGCCGACGCCTTCAACCGCGAAGTGGTGGCGTTCCTTCGTTCGGCTCTTCGTCCGCCGCGCTGACGGTGTACGGCGGGCCGTAGTGGCGCTGGAGCCAGGCGGCCAGGCCGTCCAGGCCGGGAAAGAGCACGCGCTCCGTCACGTTCGCCTGGTCCAGCTTGTCGCGCACCTCGCCCTTGATGCGGGCGGGAATGCGAACGCGGCGGTACAGCTCCGGCCGCTGGGCCAGCCAGCCGTCCAGCGTCTCGCTGGGGCTGGAGAGCACGGAGAACATGGCGTACTGGTTGATGATGCGCGCATCCACCGACGGCGGTTCGAAGAAGATGGCGAACGGCTCCCCGCTCAGCGCGTCGAAGCGGTCCAGCGAGCCCACCAGGTCCTCCAGCATCCCCACCGTGAAGGTGTAGGCGCCCACCTCCTCCAGCGCATCGCGCAGCAGCGCGGGGATGTGCTTGTGCGAGCGCACGTAGTCCACGCACCACACCACGCCGTCGCGCTCGCACTTGGCACGGTCGGCCGTGGCGAAGTGCAGCGCCACCAGCGGCGAGTACGTCCAGTCCAGCAGCCGCGTGGGCAGCCGGTGGTGCTGCCCGATGGTGAGCCACTTCCACTCCGAGTAGTCCAGCCCCACGTCACCGAGCGTGCCGTACTTCTGGAAGTTGCGGATCAGGTGCCCTTCCAGCTGCGGATACGGCGCGCCGAGCCGCATGAGGCTCGTCTTCAGGTCGTGCTCGGCATCGGAGACGCCGCGGAACGCCAGGCTGGAGCGGAAGCGCCCCAGCTCCGGCTGCCACGAGTCGCGCATCAGCAGCTCCATCGCGTGCTCGAAGCTCCGCGCCGTCTCCTCCGGATGGCCGCACCCATGCGTTTCGGTTCTGTTGATGTCGTAAGTCGCGTGCGGCGCGGCCCGCCAACGAATGTCGTTAGACGGATCCCGGAGTCGGCGAGAGGAACGGGCGGGAACGTCGATGAACGGATGCACATCGTTTCGTTGGATGCGCATCCTCGCGCCCATCGCGGAGATGCGGGAGATCGCCTCTCATCCACCGAACCGGCCGCTTCGACCGGAACGCGTGAGCGGACACATCGTCCCACGCCCGCAGCCTTCGGGCGCCGAACCCGGACGCAGCGAACCCCCGCGGCTCGTCGGACGACGGGCCACGGGGGTCCTGAAACGCAAGTCACGGTCGCACCGCGTCACAGCGGGCCGTCCGAATGCCTGCTGGAACGGCGGGTTCTAGCGGGATGGACGCCTGCCCGCAGTGTGCCCGGCGGGCAGACGTCCGCTGGTCAGAGCAGGGCCCGCACGAGGGTGAGGGTCGGCGCGGAGTAGACGAGCGTCTGGCTCCGGCCCGTCTGGAACCCGCTCAGCGTCCCGTTCGAGTACGTCACCGGCGGGCGTGCTTCGGCGAGCGTCACCGCGTAGTACGGTCCGAAGCGAAAGACCGTCGCCACGTAGTTCCCCTCGTTGCCGGCAGCCCATGTCGTGTTGTACTGGCGCATGTACGCCACCGCCACCGCCAGCACCTGTGTGCAGATGGAGTCGGTATGCACCACGTAGCTCGAATCGCTCGCCGAAAGAAGCTGGATCGCGGTTCCCCGCACGTCGGCCTGGTTCTGGTCGGACGAGTAGAACAGGGGCGCCAGCGCGGTCCGTGACTGCTCCGCGTACGATGCCGTTCTCGCACATCCCTGCTGGGCTCGGGCGGGCACGGCGGCCAGCGTGAGGAGCGCAACGAGTGTCAGAAGTTTCATGGTCATCTCAGGGGCACGTGGGGTTTTTGGCGAACAGCGCGTCCGGAAGAGGGCCACCGTACCGGTGGATGTGGTCCTGGTCGATGATGTACCCGTCCACCCTTCGGCCCAGGCGGAGGGCCAGCGAATCGGACGACGGCCGGTCGGCGTCGAGGCTGGGGCCGTCGGTGAAGATCATGTTCTGCGCGGTGTTCCCCTTGCACGACCCGTCCGCGGGAACGTCGACGCCCCCCTTGTCCGGATGGGTGTGCACGAAGCCGACGATCACCGCCCCATCCACCGTCATGTTGCCCGCCCCGGACTCGCACCTCGACGAAGGACCGATGTAGTCCTTCAGGAAGTAGTGCCCGTCCCGCAGCATGATCATCGCCCCGCGCTCGGCCGCGGTGGACGTTCCCACCTTCGTCTCGGCCCAGAGGCGCCGGAACCCTGCCTGTATGCCCGGATCGTTGAGGATCGGGTCTCCCGTAGCGCCGGGAGCCAGGTTGCAGTTCACCTGCACGTGCACGGTGGCCATCTGGAGACTTCCGGCCACGGTCGCCGTGACCGTCACAGTGCCGGAAACCGATGGAGCGAACGTCCACGACTTGTGATCGCCCGTGTCGTCGGCCGTCACGCCCGGTGCGTCGCTCGCGAAGTGCCAGGTCCGGACGGTGAACGGCGTGGCAGGGTCCACGGCCGCGGTGCAGGTCGTGGTGTTGCCTGCCGTCAGCGGGTTGGGCTGGCAGCTCACGCCCAGGTGGGGCGCATCGGAGCCGCAGCTGGAGGTCAGGTCGAACCCGAGGCCGCCTCCCAATCCGCCGCCGCAGCCGGCGGGCTCGTCGTGGGTGCGCACCGCGGCATAGCGGGTCTCCACGTAGCCCGTGGCCTGGACGCGCCCCGGACCGGGCGGCACGTACTGGCAGGTGAGCTGGAACTGGCACTGCGGGATCTCGTAGAACGGCCCCGTGAAGCTAGCCGTCTCACTCACGGACTTGCCGGGAAAGAAGTACCAGTTCACCGCTCCCGCCGGCCAGTTCCAGTACCAGTCGGTCGGGTTGATGAACTGTAGGTCGTACGCGGGCTGGACGCTGTAGTTGTGCGTGCCCGCATCGTCGATTGGGCCGCTGTCCCCGATCGAGATGGGGCTGGTGATGGGCAGCACGCTCACCGTGTAGCCGCCGCCCAGGTAGTACGAGAACGGCCCCGTGCCGGTGTTGGGGTTCCAGGCCCACTTGGGCTGCATGTTGATCTGCGCCGACATCACGCCCGCGGCGCCCTGGAAGTGCAGGCCGACGGCATGGCTGGCGTTGGCGCCGCCCACTGCGCGCAGGCGGGTCCAGCCGCCGCCGGAGCCCTGCTGCGACCAAATCTTTACCGGGCCTTCTTCCCACGGCGTAGCGCCGAACGAACCGACGACGGAGCCGGTCTGGCACGGCCAGTAGGGCGGCGCGTTGGCGCAGTCGGGGTTCCCGGTCTGCGTGATCTCGCCGTCCACGTACATCACAACCCACGTGGAATCGGGGATGTTCGCCACTCCCTGCGCCGTGATGGACGACACGGAGCCCGGCGAGCTGTTGCCGGGCGGAGCGATGAAGGTGCTGCCGAGCGGACCTAGCACGTCGCGCTTGGCGGGGATGCTGCGCGGCGTGGGGCTCGTAAGCTCCTGCCCGTCGCAGCCGGCGAGCACGCCGATGCCGCAGGAGAGGAGGAGCAGCCGCCGGAGACGGGCCAGCCGCCTGGGGCTGTGCCTGGGGAGGGTTCGTTGCATGGAAGAATGGTGTGGAGGGTCTGGAGCGTTCCCGCCGCCGCCCGGCGGCGTTCGCCCGAACGGGGCGGCGCAGCGCGGCATCAGCGGGGGTCTTGCGTGGGGATTGGGGGCGGGCGTTCTGTGCCGGGGGGGCACCTCCGCGTGTGGGGTTTCAGTGGGTTCGGGAGAGGAACGCACGGGCCGCCGGACTTTCTGACGAACCAATGCGTAGAACCGTATCCTTGCCGGATTCGGCGCGCAGAGAACGAGAGCGCCCGCGGGCGATTGCCGTCGGGCGCTCCGGCTCGATGGTCCTGTCCGGCCCCGCTCGGGCGGGAGGCTCCATCTTCCCAGCGTGCGGCACGCATCCTGGAAGGGACTCCCGGCGGCGGCACCCCCACGTGGAGGCGCCGCCCCGGCCACCGCGACCTCAATACAGGGGAGCCACGGTGAACTGCTGGGTCGCGGACGGGAAGCCGTTTCGCCCGTTGCGCACGTACACTTCCTTCGTGCCCGCCTGCCCGAACACCTGCGACGCGATCACGAGCTGCGTGGACGTCTTCGTGGTGATAGAGCCGTTGCTCAGCACACTCAGGCAGCCAGCGTCGTAGTTCACGCCGCAGCCCGCGGTGGCGATGAGGACCTCCACCGTGGCGGGATCGAAGCCGGAGCCGTTGATGGTGAGCGAGAACGGGTTGTACTGCTTGGCCGGCGAAGGGTTGGTGACGACGCTGTACACGGTCGGCGCGGCGACGGCCGGCCGGCTGTGCAGCAGCTTGTTCGGCGAGCCCGTGCCCACGTTCAGGAGCGTGCCGCCCACCGCGTTGTTGAGGATGTACTGAGTGACCGAGGCGGGCGTGGCGGTCGGCGCCTGCTGGAGGTACAGCGCGGCCACACCCGTCACCAGCGGCGCGGCGGCCGACGTGCCGGCGAACGTCCCGGAATACGACGCGAGCTCGTACCCTGGCGCAAACAGGTCCACGCACGAGCCGTAGTTGCTCGCCCAAGGGTAGGTATCGCCCCACCTGACCACGCGGTAGTCGCTCCCGTCGCTCGCGCCCACGGTGATCGCCTGGCCGGTGTTGGCCGGCGAGTAGTTGCACGCGTCGTTGCCATCGTTGCCCGCCGAGACCATCACCTGCACGCCGTGCGAGACGGCATACCGGATGGCGTCGTCCAGCGACTGGCCGCACGTGGAGGAGCCGCAGTTGGCACCGGCGCTGTAGTTCGCCACTGCCGGGCGGGCCGCGTAATCGCCGATGAACTGGAACGCCGACGCCGACGCAGCCGTGCTCATCAGGCCCTGCGAGCAGTCGTCGCTGACCCGCGCCGCGTGGATCGTCGCGCCCTTGGCCACGCCGTGGACGCTGCCGGCGGCCATCACGGCCACGTGGGTGCCGTGATCGTAGCAGGGAGTGAACGGATCGGTGCCGTTGTAGGAGAAGTACGACGAGTGGTCCACGCGCGACGAGATCTCGGACACGGCATCGCTCACGCCGGTATCGACGATCCAGATGTGCACCCCGGTGCCGTCGTAGTCGTAGGCGTAGCTGCCGTCCTGCGGATTGTCCACCTGGTCGATGCGGTCCAGGCCCCAGTTGCCGCTGGGGTAGGCGATAGACTGGACCGTCGTGGCCGGGCGCATCCAGGTGTTCGCCTCGATGTACGCGACGTGTGGGTTCCTCCGCAGCGCCTCGATGGCCGCGGGCGGGAGCTTGCCCCAGAATCCTTTCAGCCCCTTCCACGTCGCGATGGCGCGCCCTCCGTGCGCCGACACCATCGACCGCGCCAAGCCGTCGGCGTCGCCCACGTCGCCGGTGAAGCGCACCATGTACTCGTCCGGCACGCGGTTGGGGTTGTCCATCTCGTACAGCGGCGCCACCGAGTCGCGCACGGCGGCAACCCGTGCGGAAGCCGCGCCTGTGGGTGTCGTCATGTCGGTCGCGTCCTTCGCGCACCCGGCCAGCACGAGCGTCAGACCTGCGAGTAAGAGCCTGCGCATCCGATCCTCCAAGTTTGGGTGTCGTCCTGCACATTCCGGCTGTACACACGAGCGCCGGGCTAATATGCGATGAGGCGATGGTCGAGAACGTCCGCCACGGACAGAGTTGACACGCGACGTCCCATAAGGTGCTTACAATGTGGACTGCCCGCCTTTGGCAGATCGGCGATCAGACGGCAGTCAGCGCGTCGGGAGAAAACACGACGTGGGCCTGTCCGCCTAGCGAGAGGAGGTCAGTCGGTTTGACGAGGACAATTCGCGCTCGCCACCGCCCGAAATCGCTTGATAAATCTTTGGTGGAAACCGATCTACGGAGTTGTTCACGCGCCGGCGCCGAAGCACGGATAGCGCTGAAGAGATGGCCTCAGGGATCACGGGGGTTGGAACAATCGTAACACCCAGCAGTGAATTCGTCAATTGTTGCGGGAAGTGGTATGTATGTGCTCCGTCAACGCGTTGCAGCTTCCGCGCAGGAGGTCGGGAGCTGCGCGGCATCCCCCGAACCGTATCGATCCGTCGCACCTGAGGGAGCCTGGAAGCCTTCGTCCTGACTAGCCCAGGCGCTCGGCGATGGACCAGGCGAGGAGGGGGACCATGATCTCGTGATGGCCGGTGATCTGGAAGCCGCGGCCGCCGGTGGAGCGCGTGGGGCGCTCGACCACGTTCACGCGCGGGCGGTAGTGCCGCTGCATGTCCAGGTCGCACGAGGTGAAGGCGCGCGGGCGGCCGTCGTGCAGGTTGCGGGCGACGGTGAGCGCCTTGAGGAACACCTCGGGCATCACCACTGCCGAACCGACGTTGACGACCACGCCACCCTCGTCGAGGCCCACCAGCGCCTCCGCCAGCCTGCGGAAGTCGCGGTGCCCCGTGTCGCCGATGGCCGCTCCGTCCGCCGCCGGGTGCTGGTGGATGATCTCCGCGCCGATGGCGGGGTGCAGCGTGTACTGCACGCCCAGCTGCCGCGACTGGAGAAGCAGCGAGCCCTCCGGGTGCGCGAGGTCGTTGCGCGCGTCCAGGTCGCGAGCCAGCGACTCGCCCATCCCCCAGCCCGCCTCCATGCCCGCCCGGAATGCGCGGTTCATGTCGCGGCCCGTCTCGTCCGCCATCCCGAACGAGCCGTCCGCCAGGCCGGCCTCCACGTCCTCGCTCGTCCCCCCCCAGCGCGCCATCTCGTAATCGTGGATCGCCGCCGATCCGTTCGACGCGAGATGGGTGATGGCGCCCCGCCGCATCAAGTCCACCAGGACGGGGCCGAGGCCCGTCTTCACCACGTGCCCTCCCAGCATCCACAGCACCGTGCGGCGCTGCCGGACCGCGTGGGCGACCGCATCCACAAGCGCCAGGAACGACTCGGCCTGGAGCACGTGCGGCAGCGACGCGAGGAAGGCTGCGAAGGTACGCTCGGACGCGTCTCCTGGCGGCGGGGCGGCGAGCTGGCGGGCTTCCACCTTGTTGGGGCGGCCCGCCACGGGAACGGTGCGGACACGCGAAAGGTCCGCCTCGGGGATCTCTCCCGCGGCGGACCCGGCGTGCGTGGCTTCGTCGTCGGTCACGAAGTCTCTCGGTGTTCCGCCGCGGGGGCGGAGTGGGAATGGCGGCTCAGTGGCCCGGCGTGTACGTCTGGAGCTGCATGGTGAGCGAGCCCACCACGGGAACGCGGCTCTTCACCATCACCACGATGTGGCGCGCGTCGTCGGTGAAGTACACCTCGGCCTGGCCGCCCTGGCCGAAGAGGCCGTTGGTGTGGATGGTGGGGCGCACCACGATGGTCTTGTACGTGCCCGCCGGCACCTTTACCGTCTCGCGCCGCACCACCCGCAGCGTCACGGGGTTGCCGCTCTCGCGGAAGTAGCGGTTGAGCGTGAAGGTGTCGCCCACGCTGAAGGTGAGCGTGCGGGCGTAGAAGAGGAACGACAGGTCGTCCAGCGGCTTGTCGGTCGCCAGCGGCCCCGTCTCGCCGTTCTCGCGGCGCCACGTCCTGCGCTCGGGCGAGAAGTCGTACGAGCGGTTGCGGCGGTAGCGCACCTCGTGGATGTCCTGCTTGAAGCGGCGCGAGAACAGCTCGTCGCGGTCGAACCACGTCTCGTACTTGTCGTCCACGCGCGCCAGCGGCACGCCGCCGTTGATGGTCATGCGGGCGTGCAGCGTGTTGTTGCCGTCCACCACCTCCACGCCCGTCACCTCCAGCGTGCCGCGGCCCACGCTCACGCCGGCCAGCTTCACCTGGTACGTGGACCGCTCGCCGGGCCCGAACGGCAGGGCCGCAGGAACGGTCTGCACGGCCGCCCGGCGCGGGGCCGAGGCGGTTCCGGCACGGGCGGCGGAGAACGTACCCGCGCCCAGGAGCGCCGCCGCGAGCGGGACCAGCCCCGCGGCACGAACGAATCTGCTTGGCATATGTCTAATCTTCCTTCGTATCGGTCTTGTTGGGGGACCTCCGGGGCCTGCGCCCCCGTCCCCTGCTCCGCGGCCGCGGCGCGGCCTCGGTGCCCTGCGTCTCCGCCGCGCCGTCGTCCGACGGAGCATCGGCGGCGGGCGCCTGGGGAGCCTTCGCGGCGGGCGCGGACTTCGCCGGCTGCGGCGCCGGTGCCGATCCCGCAGGCGGAGCCGCCGGGGCCGCCGCTGCGGGGACGGGGGCGCGGCGCGGCGTCACGCGCGCCAGGTCCCACATCTCCCGTACGGTGGCCCACGGCTGGAAGCGTGTGGCCCGCTCGCGGCGGTCGTAGCGCACCGTCACCTCGGCCTCCTCGGCGCGGCGCGCATGGGGAGCTACCGCCAGCAGCAGCTCGGCGTTGGCGGCCCAGCCGCCGCGCGTGAGCAGCGGCTTGTCGCCCCGCTCCTGCAGCGCGCGGCGCAGCACGGAGATGCGGTACGCGCGGAAGCCCGACAGCGGGTCGCGGATCCCCGCCGGCAGCGCCTTGCGCCCCAGCAGCCACGGCAGCCCGCGCCGCGACCAGCGCAGCGCCCGCGTCGTCTCTCCCACCGGCACCGCGTTGGACGCGACTACGTCGGCCCCGCCCTCCATCCGCTTGATCAGCGCGGGGATGTCTTCGGGAGATTCGGTGAAGTCCGCCTGGAGCACCACCGCCACGTCGCGCTTCGGATGTGTCGATCGGGAAGCCGCCTCGCGGAGAAGACGCTCCAGCGCGCCCGCGTAGCCCAGCGTGCGCTCGCTGCGCAGCACGGTGAGCGGCAGCACGCGCGTGTACGGCGCCAGCACCTCCTGCGTCTCATCGCGGGAGCCGTCGTCCAGCACCAGCACGTGGTAGTCGCGGGGGAACTCGGCCATCACGCGCCGGATCTTCCACACCAGGATGCCCACCGTGCGCGCCTCGTCCAGCGCGGGAATGCAGATGTAGATCACGCCTGTCCGTCCGTCGGTTCGGTGTGCGCCGCGGGCGCGGGCTGCGGGGTGATACCGGCCGCGGAGGGGCCGGGTTCCGCCGGGGGCTTCGTCTTCCAGCGGCGATGGAACCAGAAGTACTGCTCCGGCGCCACCCGCACCTGCTCCTCCAGCCGCGCCGCCAGCGCGGCCGTGAGCGTGCGCACGTCGGCCTCCAGGTCCCCGGTCCGCTCCACGGGGACGCGGCGTCCGGAGACGGTGTAGCGCACGTCGGCTCCCGGCAGGCGGCGGGCCACGCAGGCGAACACCGGCGCGTTCAGCTTCAGCGCGAACAGCGCCGGGCCGCGGTGCGTAGAGGCGAGACGGCCGAAGAACGGGACGAACACGCCGGAGCGGCGCGCGTCCTGGTCGCCCACGATGCCCACCACGCCGTTGCGGCGGAGAACTCGCGGAACGCGGCTGGGCGCGTCGGCCTGGTAGATGGTCTCCACGCCCAGCTTGCGGCGCGTCGCGTCCAGCCGCTCGTCGACCAGCCGGTTGCCCTGCCGCCGCACGATGGCGGCGATGGGAACCCCGCGCGACGCCACCGCCGCCGCCGCGATCTCCCAGTTGCCGTAGTGGCCGGTGACCAGGATGCAGCCGCGGCCCCCGGAGAGCGCATCCTCCATCTCTTCCCAGCCGTCCGTCTCCGTGCGCTCCACGATGGCGCTGGGATCCAGCTTGGAGAGCCGCAGGATCGCCGCGGCCTCGCGCCCCAGGTGAACGTACGCGGCATCGGCCGTCGCCTGGATCCAGTCCTCCGTCGCGCTCGGGAACGCCAGGCGCAGGTTGGATTCCACGGTGGCGCGGCGGATCTTGAGCGGCGCGTGCACCAGGTGCCCCACGCCCCCGCCCAGCCGGTCGGCCATGCGCTCCGGCAACGCGGACACCGCCGTCTCCAGCGTGCGCGCCAGCGCGTACTCCAGCCGGTGCGCGAGCGTGTGCTTGACCGGCTTCTCCACCTTCTTCGCTGCTCTGCTCTCCGCCACGATCACATCTGCTGATGGAAACCGCGCCCGTCGCGCGGCCATTCGCTCGTCGCCCGCCGAGAATCCGACCGGACGGTCAGGAATAATACCCCGCGATTCCGACAATGGGAATGACACGCCCGTCCGCAGGTAAACCCCATCTCACG
>DASRQW010000295.1 GCA_035696245.1 Longimicrobiaceae bacterium
CCGGAACGACGAAGAAGCCGGCCCGCGACCGGGAACTCGGTCAGGACCGGCTTCTTCCTATGAACGGCGGCAGGAAACGAGACCTGCGCTTGGGCGTGACCACTACGATGCGGATGAAGTCGTTCTTGTCGTTCACCACCAGCTCGCAGTAGTACAGCCCGGATGGCACTCTTCTGCCGTTCAGGTCCCTCCCGTCCCAGTACGCCAGCTTACGCCCTGGCTGCGTGTACCGGAGGTTGGTGACCTTCACGTCCTTGCCCCGCGGGTGGCCTACCGCCGTGGGCACCGCTACCAGCTGACGAAGCACGTTGTAGATGCGGATGGAGACGACCCCCGGCTGTCCATCCTTGAACAATCTCTCTTCCAGGTAGAACGGGATCCACGTCTCGGGGTTGACGGGATTCGGCGAGTTCTGCTCCAGGCGGAAGCCCTTTGCCGCTTGTGCCGGCAGCGACTCCTCCGGGTCCTGGGCCCGCAATTTCGGGGGGGAGAGAAACCCGTAGATCACGAGAAGGAGGAGCAGAACAGCGGGCGCGCGATTCATCGGCACCTCTCTGTTCGTGTGGGTACGGTGCTACTCCTCCGGCGTGGGGGAAGCGGGGAACGTGTGTGCCCGGACGTGCGCAGTATACCCGCGCCGCCCGGCGGAATCAAGGAACACCCGGCCGCTCCGCGAGGGGGCGGCGGAAGCGAAAGTGCGGCTTCGGTTTGGTGTTACGCGCGGGCGTGGCAGCTTCGCGTCCGGCCCGCATCTGCATCTCCGGGCGCCCGCCGCGATCCGGCGGCGAGCGGGGTGCACAGGGAGACGCGTACCCCCTGGCGGCCCGGGAGTGCCACCCTCTGCGTCACGGTTCCGCGGGGCGGACGAAGAGCTCCAGCGAGCGGAACGGGCGGTCGTGCGCCAGCTGCGCCTCCAGGAAGGCGCGAAGCAGCGCCCGGTGCACGCCCGTGCTCCCCAGCCGCTCCACCGGCTCGCCGCGCACCATCGCGCGAAGCTCGGCTCGCGCGGCGGGGTCGAAGATGCGGCCCACGGGGCGGCAGCGGGTGCAGGCGACTCCCCCGCCCTGCACGTCGAACCGCACGGCCTCGTCCGGCTCCAGCACGCGGCCACAGGAGACGCACACGTCCGTCTGCGGCTCGAAGCCGAGCAGGCCGACGACCGTCCACACGCCGGCGAACACCGCCCGCTCCGTTTCGTCCGCCCCGGCGGCCGCCGCGGCGGCGATGTCGTCCCAGGCGGCGACCAGCGCCTCGAACAGTGCCGGGTGCGGCTCCTCGGTGGCGCTGCGGAGGGCGATCTCCACCAGCAGCGAGGCGCCCGCGAAGGCAGCCAGGCTGCGGCCCAGCGCCTGCCTGCTGCGGACCAGGTCGAAGCCGCCCAGCGTGTGCAGGTCGCGCCCTTCCTTCAGGTAGAACGACGCGCTGCCCTCGGTGAACGGCTCCAGCACGCCGCCGAAGCGGCTCTTGGGCCGCAGCGCGCCCTTCGCCATCACGGAGCGGACGCCGTGATCCCAGGTGAAGAGGCGCAGGATCTTGCTGGTCTCGCTGTACGGGAACGCCTGGAGGACGAGGGCGCGCGTGGTGACCAGCGGCACGGCGGCCTTCCTATCGGGGTTCGGCGCCGGACCCGGAGCCGTCGTACGCCTGTCCGCCCACGGCCGCGGGCGGGGCCTTCCACGCGTCGTCGGACGAATCGCCGTCCGCCGGCGTATCGTCCCGCATCGCATCTCCCGTGTCGTTCGGGGGAGACGACGCGCGGCCGGACTGGCGGATCGCGACGCCGGCGCCGGCGAGGAGGAGCAGCCCCGCGACGGCGATGGCGGCGATCTTGGGATCGACGGGCGCGGGCGTGGGCACGTCCCAGGAGAGGACGACGCGGGCGCCGGGGCGCAGGTTCGCGCCGTTGAACTGCACGTACTTCTCGCTGTCCGCCGCGAACGGCTTCGGGCCGGAGAGGCCCGCGACGGATGCCTTGGGCGCGGGCTGGCGGATGAAGACGTTGAGCGAGTCGGTCGCGCTGGCGACCTGGATGGGCAGCGAGCTTCGGCCGGCTAGGACGTGGTAGCGGATGAACAGCTCGCGCGCGCCGGGCGTGATGGGCGCGGTGATGTACACGCGGTCGCCCATGTGCGCGACCTCGCCCTGCACCACCTCGCCCTCGCCCACCTCGAACGCGGTGATGCCGTGCGGCACCGGCAGGCTCCACACCGGCTTGCTGCTGCCGGGCACGATGGTGCGGTGCGAGCGGTTGTCCACGCGCACGATCTCGCCCACCTCCCACCCGCCCTGCGCCTCGGGGATCAGCGCCACGTCGCGCCGGGCGATGCGCACCGAGTCCACCGCCGCGGGGGCGGAGGTGGTGTCGTACGCCTGGAGGCGGTAGCCGTCGCGCGCGTCGCCCGCGTGCAGCGGCGGGCCGAAGTAGCGCACCCCGTCCACCTCGGCCGTGGCGAAGAAGACGGTGAAGCCCGCGTCGGCCGAGACGGAGGGGACGGCGACGGCGAACGAGCCGTCGGGCGACGTCACGGTCTTGGCGACGGGGCCGGAGGCGGTGCGGGTCACGCGGTGCAGCGTCACGGGCACGCCGCCCACTCCGCCGGACTCGCGCACTACGTGGCCGCGCAGGGT
The DNA here is from genome assembly GCA_035696245.1 of Longimicrobiaceae bacterium. Lineage (NCBI taxonomy): Bacteria > Pseudomonadati > Gemmatimonadota > Longimicrobiia > Longimicrobiales > Longimicrobiaceae > Longimicrobiaceae bacterium. The sequence continues at coordinate 2,629 of DASRQW010000295.1, forward strand.
CTGCTGCGCGGCCGCGGGAAGGGCGAGCAGCGCCAGGAGGAGCAGCGCCGCGCAGGCCGGGCCGGCGGCGCGGAAGTTCGGTCGGAACAGGGTCACGGGTTGAAGCGTCCCAGGTCTTCGGGGTTGAGCTTGCGCAGGTACTCCTGGAGCTGCTCGGGGTTGAGCTTCGGCTTCGGCTCGCCGCCCTCGCTCTCGTCGTCGTCGTCCGATGCCGTCTCGTCCGGCTCCGGCGAGTGCATCTCGATGGTCGTGGCGGTCAGGAGCTCGTCGTCGGCGTACAGGTCCGACTGCGTGCGCAGGGCGATGGCGATGGAGTCCGACGGGCGCGCATCGACCGTGAACACCTCGTCGCCGCGCTGGATCACCAGCTCGGCGAAGTAGGTGTTCTCCTGCACGCGGGTGATGAGCACGCGCGTGAGCGTGCCCCCCAGCCCGCGGATGAGCGCGGGGAAGAGGTCGTGCGTGAGCGGGCGCGGGAAGCGCATCCCCGCCATCTCCATGGCGATGGCGCTCGCCTCGGCCGGGCCGATCCAGATGGGCAGCACGCGCTCGCCCCCCGCCTCCTGGAGGATGACGACGGGCGACTTGGTGCTCTGGTCCAGCCCCAGGCTCTGTACCCTGACTTTGATCATGCTGCCGTCCAAATGGCGCGAGGTGGCGGCGCTGCGGAGGTCCGCACGCGCCGCCACCTCGGTGGTCGCTCGGGCGCCGGAACCTGCCCCGGCGCGTGGTCCCTCAAGCTTCGGGCCGCGGCGTGCGTGCGCCGCGGATCCGGAGGGGAGCCCTCCGGCGGGCTACTGCCCCGCGGCCGTGCGCAGGTCGTCCGCGCGGTCGGTGCGCTCCCACGGGAACAGCACCACCGGCGTGCCGTTGCCGGCTTCGACGGACTGGCGGCCGAAGTGGCCGTACGCCGCGGTGGGCTTGTAGATCGGCTTGCGCAGGTCGAGCGCCTTGATGATCTCGCCCGGGCGGAAGTCGAACACGTCGCGCACCGCCTTCTCGATCGCCTCGTCGCCCACCGTGCCGGTGCCGAACGTGTCCACGCGCACGCTCACCGGCTCGGCCACGCCGATGGCGTAGGCCAGCTGGATCTCGCAGCGCCGCGCCAGGCCTGCCGCCACGATGTTCTTGGCCGCCCACCGCGCCGCGTACGCCGCCGAGCGGTCCACCTTGGTCGGGTCCTTGCCGCTGAAGGCGCCGCCGCCGTGCCGGCCCATGCCGCCGTACGTGTCCACGATGATCTTGCGGCCCGTGAGCCCCGCGTCGCCGTGCGGCCCGCCGATCACGAAGCGGCCGGTGGGGTTGATGTGGAACGTGCACGAGTCCAGGTCCAGCAGCTCCGCCGGCAGCGACGGGACGATCACCTTCTCGATGATCTCTTCGCGGATCTCCTCGTTGGTCACGTCCTCGGCGTGCTGCGTGCTGATGACCACGGTGTCGATGCGCACCGGGCGGTCGCCCTCGTACTCCACCGTCACCTGGCTCTTCCCGTCGGGCCGCAGCCAGTGGAGCTTGCCGTTCTTGCGCACGTCGCTCAGCCGCTCGGCCAGGCGGTGCGCCAGGTGGATGGGCAGCGGCATCAGCACGTCGGTGTCGTCGCTCGCGAAGCCGAACATCATGCCCTGGTCGCCCGCGCCGCCCACGTCCACACCCTGCGAGATGTCGGGGCTCTGCTTGCCGATGGCCACCATCACGCCGCAGGTGTTGCCGCCGATGCCGTAGCTGGCGTCGGTGTACCCGATGCCGTTGAGCGTGCCGCGCACCAGCGCGGGGATGTCCACGTACGTGTCGGTGGTGATCTCGCCCGCCACGACCGCGAGGCCGGTGGTGACCAGCGTCTCGCAGGCCACGCGGCCGGTGGGGTCGCTCTCCAGGATCGCGTCGAGCACTGCGTCCGAGATCTGGTCGGCGATCTTGTCGGGGTGTCCCTCGGTCACGGACTCCGAGGTGAAAAGCTGGCGGTTCGAAGCCACGACCGCTCCTGTGTTGTGTGATGGTTGGTTACGGATGCTGCGAAAGCGGGGCAAGATACGCCGTCAGGCGGGCTCCGACAAGCTCCACGACCCGGTGAGCTTGCCCAGGTCAAGCACCTGGCCCAGGTGCCCGGAGAGGATGCGCATCACCTGGTCGGGCGTCTCCGCCTTGAGCGCCTCGGCGACCGCCAGGGCGGCGTCGGCGTGGCTCACCGAGCGGATCACCTTCTTGATCTCGGCCAGCGCAGAAGGGCCCACGCTGAGCGAGCTGACCTGCATCCCGATCAGCATGAAGGCGCCCAGCGGGTTGCCCGCCAGCTCGCCGCACACGGTGACCTCGATGCCCGCCGCCCGGCCCGCGTCGGCCGTCATCGCTAGGAGGCGGACGACGGCGGGGTGGAAGGGGTTGTAGAGTCGGGCCAGCCGCGAGTTGCCGCGGTCCACCGCCAGCGTGTACTGCGTGAGGTCGTTGGTGCCGATGGAGAAGAAGTCCACGTACCGCGCCAGCTCGGGCGACGACAGCGCCGCCGCCGGCGTCTCCACCATCGCCCCGAGGACGTACTTGCGCGGCATGGGGATCCCCTCCGCCGCCAGCTCCTCGATGCACGACTCGATCAGCTTGCGCGTCGCCAGCACCTCGGCGACCTCGTTGACCAGCGGGATCATGATGCGGACGTCGCCGTGCGGCATCGTCCGCAGCAGCGCGCGGAGCTGCGTGCGGAAGATGGCGGGCTCGTCCAGGCACACGCGGATGGCGCGCCAGCCCAGGAACGGGTTCTCCTCCGGCTGCATGTGCAGGAACGCCGGGAACTTGTCGCCGCCCAGGTCGAAGGTGCGGATGACCACCGGCTGCCCGGGGAACGCGTCCGCCACCTGGCGATACGCCCGGTACTGCTCCTCCTCCCCCGGCGCCGTGCCGCGGCCGACGACCAGGAACTCGGTGCGGTAGAGGCCGATGCCGTCCGCCCCGTGCGCCTTGGCCGAGACGGCCTCGCCCGGCAAGTCGATGTTGGACCGCAGCTCCACCCGCAGGCCGTCGCGCGTGACCGGCTCCAGGTGCGCGAGGAGCACCAGCTCCTGCTCCCACTCGCGGATCTGGAAGTCGCGCTCGCGGTAGGTCTCCTTGTCCTCCTCGGTGGGGAGGACGATCACGCGGCCCGAGCGCCCGTCCAGCACCAGCTCGTCGCCCTCGCGCACGTGCTCGCTGAAGTCGCCCAGCGACACGACGCAGGGGATGTCCATCGACCGCGCCAGGATGGACGAGTGCGACGTGCGCGTGCCTAGGTCGGTCGCGATGCCCACCACCTGGCGCGGGTCGAGCTGCACGGTGAGGCTGGGCGTCAGCTCCCGCGCCACCAGCACCACCTTCTGGTCGCTGCGGGCGGTGAGGTCCGGATCTGGGAGGTCCAGCAGACGGCGGAGGACCCGCGTCTGCACGTCCGCCAGGTCGTTCAGGCGGTCCAGCACCATGGGATGGGAGGTGTGCGACATCGCGCTCTCCCACTCCAGCACCCGCCACTCGAACGCGCGCTCGGCACTGAGGTGGCTCTCGCGGATGTAGCCGATGGTGCCCTGGATCAGGTCGGCGTCCTCGAGCATCAGCACCTGCGGCTCGAAGATCTGCGCCTCCACCTCGCCCATGCGCTCCACGGTGCGCGCCTGGAGCTCGCGGATGCGCTCCTTGGCCCACTCGCACGCGTCCAGGAAGCGCGCGATCTCGGCCTCCACGTCACCGGGCGCCACCGTGACGCCGTGGGGAACGCGCGGCACCTCCCAGCGCAGCACGCGCGCGGGGGCGATCACGATCCCCGGCGCCGCCGGGATGCCGTCGCGGACCAGGGTCACGGCCTCAATCCTCGCCGAAGCGGTTGCGCACCAGCTCCACGAGGGCGCCCACCGCCTGCTCGGCGTCGTCGCCCTGCGCGCGGATCTGCACCTGCGAGCCGCACTCGGCGGCCAGCATCATCACGCCCATGATGCTCTTGGCGCTCACCTCCACCTCGTCCTTGCGGATCCACACGTCGGCCCCGAAGCGGTTGGCGAGCTTCACCAGCTCGGCCGCGGGCCGCGCGTGCAGGCCGTACTTGTTGACGACCGTGACCTCTGAGCTGTGTTCCATCCCCGGGCCCGTCAAGAGGTGCGTACGAATAGGAGCGAGGCCGCGAGCACCGCCAGCAGGGCCGCGAAGGCCACGGGACGAACCCGCAGGCCCAGCGCGATCCCCGCCGCGGCCGCGGCCACGCCGATCAGGTACTCCGTCCCGCGCGCCCCCGCCCCGCCGAAGGCCAGCACCGCGCCCAGGCCGGAGAGCACCGCGCCCGCGTCCGCCGCGCGGTCGCCCAGGCGCTGGAGGGGCGCCTCGCGCAAGGCGCGGCCCACGTTGATGCCGTCGCGCAGCCCTAAGCGCAGGCCCCACGCGCGCAGCGGCAGGTGCAGGGCGTTGTAGGCCAGCAGGAAGGCCGCGGCGCCGGCCCACCACGGCGCCCCGGCCAGGTACACGCACAGCCCCAGCAGCGCGCTCGCCGGCCGCCACACCAGCCACACCAGGCGGTCGCCCAGCGAGCCCAGCGAGCCGCGGAGGGCGTTCTTGAAGCGCAGGACCAGCTCGGGCGGAGCGCCGTCTGCCTCCAGCCGCGCGACCGCGCCGGCAGCCACCGTCACCAGGTACGGGTGGCTGTTGAAGAGCTCCGCGTGGCGTGCCAGCGCGGCGCGCAGCTTCACGGGGTCGTGGCCGTGCACGGCGCGCAGCGCGGGGAGCAGCAGGAATGCGAAACCCGTGCCGATCAGGGTCTGGTAGTTCCACGACCCCTGCACCGCGAAGCTGCGCAGCAGCAGCCTTCTCCGCACCCCGGGACCCAGCGCGCTCATCGCAGCCACAGCAGCGCCGCGCCGCCCGCCGCGCCCGCCAGGAAGAGCGGCCAGCGCCGCGTGCCGAAGAGCCGCAGCGCTGCCGCGATCCCCGCCGCCGCCACCGCCGCCAGCGCCAGCCGAGCGACCCGCTCGTCGCTCCCGTCGAACGACGGGAGGAGACGGAGGATGCCCATCAACAGGAGCATCGCCACCAGCGTCAGCGCCACGCCGCGGCCGAAGTCCATCGCCATCGCCCGCAGGTGGCGCCGCTCGATGGACGCGACGTCGATCTCCTCGTCCGCCGCGGGAACGGCGATGCGCACGTTCATCTGGCGGAGGCGCTGCACCGTCGCGCCGCTCACCCACTCCCACAGCATGCAGCAGACGACGGTCACCAGCAGCGCCATCCACGAGCCCGTGCTCACCGCGAACGCGACGCCGCCCGCGACGGCGGGCGGGCCGCCCTCCGGGTAGCGCGACGCACCGACCGGGAGGACGCCGAGGTGCAGCGCTTCCAGCACCGCGCCCAGCAGCGCGCCGCGGACGGGATCGCCCGCCAGGACGCCGCCGAGGGTGGCCGCGACGATGGGGCGCGACAGCATCACCTGGCCCAGCGAGGTGGCGTCGAGCGCGGCCACTCCGCCCACGAGCGACGCGGCAGCCAGGGTGCCGGGGCCGGGATTCACGTCACTGCCCCGCCGCCAGCTCTTCGAGCGGCACGCGCCGCGAGCCGGGCAAGTCGCGGGCGGAGAAGGTCACGCCCTTCCCCACAGCCGCGCGCAGCTGCGCCACCTCGTCCGCGTTCAGGTGCAGGTACGGCAGCACGCGCGTGCGCCCCTCCGCGTGGTGGATCCCGCCCAGGTTCACCTCGTCGCCGCGCAGGCCGCCGTCCGCCGCCATGCGCGCCACCGTCGCCACGTCGCGCACCAGGACGATGGTGCGGTGCGACGCGTCCGCGCGCCAGCCGGGCATCTGCGCCAGAGCCTCGTCGACCGAGAGGAAGCTCGCCTCTATCTCCGGCGGCACGCCCAGGCAGTACAGCTCCTGCTCCCAGGGGCTGGCCGCGATGGGGTCGTCGGCGACGACGATGCGGTCGGCGTGCAGCGGGCCTCCCCAGCCCACCACCACCTGGCCGTGGATCAGCCGCTCGTCCACCCGGAAGAGCACTATCGGCATGCCGGCGCCTCGCGGCAGCTCGCGGTGATGCCCGCCCTGCCCTTCTCCACCAGCCGCTGCGCCAGCTCCGCCAGCGGCAGCTCGCGCTGGAAGATGAAGTCCAGAAGCAGAGGCAGGTTAGCGCCCGACACGAGGGCCGTCTCCGGCCGCTCCAGGGCGATGCGCCGCGCCGCGATGGCGCAGCTGCCGCTGACAAGGTCGGTGAAGACGATCACCGGGCCCGCGCCCATGGCCTCGTTCAGGTCGCGCTGCAACGCCTCGGGCCCGCAGGCGTCGTTGCTGAGCGCCACCAGCGCGTCCTCGCCCGCGCCCGAGATCTGGCGCGCGGCGGCCACCAGCCCGTTCGCCAGGCTGCTGTGCGCCACCACCACCCCACGCACCGGCTCACTCATAGTCTTCCTCCAGGTACTCCGACGCGCCGCCCATCCGGGCCTGAAGCCGCTGGTTGAAGAGCACGGCGGAGTTCACGCCCGAGAACTTGAGCAGGTGGTTCATCGCCACCACCTCGCACACGACCGTGATGTTCTTGCCCGGCACCAGCGGGATCACCGCCTTCGGGACCGGCACGCCGAGGATGTCCATCGTCTGCATGTCCAGCCCAGTCCGGTCGTACGTCGCCCCCTCGTCCCACACCTCGAGCTGCACGACCACCTCCACCCGCTTCTGCTGCCGTATCGCGCGGATGCCGAAGAGCTTGCGGACGTCGATGATGCCCACGCCGCGGATCTCCATGTGGTGCCGCTGGAGGTCGTGGCCCTTGCCGATCAGCACCTCGTTGCCGCGTCTGGAGATCATCACCAGGTCGTCGGCGACCAGGCGGTGACCGCGCTCCACCAGGTCCAGCACCGTCTCGCTCTTGCCGATGCCGCTGCGGCCCATGAAGAAGAGGCCCACCCCGTACACGTCCGCCAGCGACCCGTGCATGGTGGTGGACGGCGCGAAGCGCTCCTCCACGAACGGCTTGATGCGCGTGTAGAACTCCGCCGTCTTCAGCGCCGTGCGGATGACCGGCGTGCCGCGCTCGTTGGCGATGGCGATCATCCCGTCGGGAGGCTCCTGGCCCTTGGTGATGAAGACGACCGGCGGGGTGAAGGCGAAGAACTCGCTGATGGCGTGGTGCCGCCGCTCGTCGTCGAGCGACTCCAGGAAGGCGACCTCCGTCTCCCCCAGCACCTGCATGCGGTCCGCGGGGAAGCGCTCGGTGTAGCCGGTGAGCACCAGGCCGGGACTGGAGATGTCGGGCCCGCCGATCTCGCGGGCCAGCCCGCGCTCGTCGGTCAGCAGCTCCAGCGCGAGCGCGTCCTTCTTGGTCCGGAGAAGCTCGTCGACGGTGAGTGGGCGCAAGATCTTACGGCCTCCCTGTAGTGCGGGGTTCCCTCCAAGTGCCGGCACCGGCCATCACTGCCGTTCCCCTCCTGCCGACCCACCCCAACCCTCCGGCCGGTAGGGTGCGGACCTGCGTGTCCGCCCGTCCATCCGCCGCGACACCATATCCGCGCCGCGACATCCTCGCTACGGAAACGCGGAGGCACACACAGGTGCCCCCCTACCGAGACAGCAGCGCAAGCTTCGAAATTCGGACCCGACATTGCGGCATCGAAGGGCGCGGACCTGCGCGTCCACCCGCCTCTCCGCCGCGACACCGGACCGGAATCGCGAAGATCAGGCTCCCCTACCCCAGGCAGTTTTGGGGGAGGGGCTGGGGGAGGGGGCCCCCCTCGCCCCGGCGATCACCGCCTCCAGATGCGCCTCCGTCTGCTCCGCCGACGCATCCCATGTGAACCCGGCGGCGAACTCCAGCGCGCCGCGACCCAGGCGCTCCATCTCCGCCCGGTCGGCGGCGAGGGACCGCAGCGCGTCCGCCAGCGCGGGCACGTCCGCGTGGGGAACGATCAAGCCCGTGCGCCCGTGAACGACCGACTCGCGCAGGCCGGGCGAGTCGCTGACCACGGCGGGCGTGCCGCACGCCGCCGCCTCGATGTTCGTGATCCCCCAGCCCTCTTTCGGCGAGGGGAGGACCGTCGCCCAGGCGCGCCGCATCAGGTCGCGCTTGCGCTCCTCGCTCACGAAGCCCTCGAAGCTCACCCGGTCCTCCAGCCCCATCCGCTCCACGAGCGCACGCAGCCGCGGCTCCTCGTCCCCGCGCCCGGCGATCTGCAAGCGCGCAGCCACGCCCTCACCCTTGAGCCGCGCGATCGCCTCCACCGCCAGGTCCACGCGCTTGTACCGCTTGAGACGGCCGATGAAGAGGAACGTCGGCTCGGTCGCGCGATGCACCGCCGGGTCCGGGTGGAAGACGGCGAGGTCCACGCCGTTGTGGATGATGGCGATGTCCTCTCGGCGCAGACCGCGCGCCACCAGGTCGTCCGCCGTGCTCTCCGACACCGCCTCGGTCGGCACGCCGCGGTATACGAGGCCGATCGGACGTTCGAGCAGCCAGGTGGCCGCGGCGAACGGCGCCGCCGCCTCGCGGAAGGCCGTGGTGCCGAACAGGTGATGGACGAGCAGGACGAGCGGGCTGCGCGACCAGAACCGCGCGAACACCGGCACCTTGTTCAGGTCCTCCACCACCACGTCGAATCCCCGCTCGGCGAGATGCCGCCGGTAGTAGCCGGGGCAGACGACGTTGAACGTGTGGCGCGAGCCCACGCGGTGGACGTCCATCCCATCGAGCTGCACCCGCTTCGGGGCACCCTCCCAGCCGGAGACGAGCAGCGTCACCTCGTGCCCGCGCGCCGCCAGCCGGCCGAAGATCTCGTGGAGGTGCGTCTCGGCGCCGCCGGACAGAGGGTTCTCGCGGTCCTGCCAGTTGACGACCAGGACCTTCACGGAGCGCCCGCGGCCTCCCCGGGAGCGATGCGGCGCATCACCGCGTCCAGCACGCCGTTCACGAAGCGCGGGCTCTCGTTGGTCCCGTACTTCTCCGCCAGCTGCACCATCTCGCGGATGGTCATGCGCGGCGCCACGTCGTCCACGAAGCGCATCTCCGCCACACCCAGGCGCAGCACGTTGCGGTCGATGACGGCCAGGCGGTTCATCCGCCAGTTGGTCAGCGACTCCTCGATGTCCGAATCGATCTGCTTGATGTTGGCGACGACCAGGCGGACCAGGATCTCCGCGTAGGGACGGTTGGAGGCGGACACGCGCAGCTCGTCGAACAGCTCGGTGAGAACCCGCATCCCCGAATCGACCGTGGAGCCCTTCACCTCCCACGCGTACAGCGCCTGGAGCGCCCAGCCGCGGGCCCGGCTGCGGTTCCTCACTTCGCTTCCTCCGCCGCGAAGCGGGCGTACAGGTCGGCCATCTCCAGCGCCACCATCGCCGCGTCCCAGCCCTTGTTGCCCGCCTTGGTCCCCGCACGCTCGATCGCCTGCTCGATGCTGTCGGTGGTCAGCACGCCGAAGACCACGGGCACCTTCGCGTCCGCGCCGACCGCCGCCGTCCCGTTCGCCGCCGCGCCCGCCACGTAGTCGAAGTGCGGCGTGCCGCCACGGATCACGGCGCCCAGCGCGATCAGCGCGTCGAAGCGCCCGGTGCGCTCCAGCAGCCGCAGCGCGCCGGGAATCTCCCACGCGCCCGGCACCCACACGGCCTCGATCGCGTCGTCGTCCACGCCGTGGCGCAGCAGGCAGTCGCGCGCGCCGGCCAGCAGCTGCTTCGTCACCAGCTCGTTGAAGCGGCCCACGACGATGCCGAAGCGCCGTCCGTCGCCGCGGAGGAACCCGCTGTGCTCGATCATCCCGTCCCCGTCTCCCGAATATGGAATCTCCCGGCTCACGCCGGCAGCAGGTGCCCCATCTTGTCGCGCTTGGTGGCCAGGTACTCGTGGTTGTGCGGGTTGGGCGCGATCTCCAGCGGCACCTGCTCCGCCACCGACAGCCCGTACCCGTCGAGTCCGACGATCTTCTTCGGGTTGTTGGTCAGGAAGCGCACGGTGGTGAGCCCCAGGTCGAGCAGGATCTGCGCCCCGATGCCGTAGTCGCGGAGGTCGGGCAGGAAGCCGAGCGCCTCGTTGGCCTGCACGGTGTCCATCCCCTCGTCCTGCAGGTTGTACGCGCGCAGCTTGTTCACCAGCCCGATCCCCCGCCCTTCCTGGCGCAGGTACACGATCACGCCGCGCCCCTCCTGGTCGATCCGCCGCATGGCGGCGTCGAGCTGCTCGCCGCAGTCGCAGCGCATGGAGTGGAACACGTCGCCGGTCAGACACTCCGAGTGCATGCGGACGAGCACCTCGCCGGCGCCCTCCACCTCGCCCTTCACCATCGCCACGTGGTCGTGCTGATCCACCTCGTTGCGGTAGGCGATGATGCGCCATTCGCCGAACGGGGTGGGGATGACGGCCTCCACCTCGCGGTGCACCAGGCGCTCGCGCTTCAGGCGGTGCGCGACGATCTGGGCGACGGTGATGAACTTCAGCCCGTGCTTGGCCGCGAACTCCTCCAGCTCCGGCCGGCGCGCCATCGTCCCGTCATCGTTCAGGATCTCACAGATCACGCCCGCCGGCGTCAGCCCCGCCATGCGGGCCAGGTCCACCGACGCCTCCGTCTGCCCCACGCGGCGGAGCACGCCGCCCGCGCGCGCGCGCAGCGGGAAGACGTGGCCGGGCCGCCGCAGGTCCATGGGCACGCTCTCCGGGTCGATGCACACCTGGATCGTCTTCGCGCGGTCCGACGCGCTGATCCCCGTAGTCACGCCGAAACGCGCCGCCGCATCTACCGAAACGGTGAACGCCGTGCCCTGCGCCTCGGTGTTGTGGTCGCTCATCGCCCGCAGGTCAAGCTCGTCCGCCCGCTCCGCGGTGAGGGCGAGGCAGATGAGGCCGCGGCCGTGCGTGGCCATGAAGTTGATGATCTCCGGCGTGATCGCCGAGGCAGCGCAGACGAGGTCGCCCTCGTTCTCGCGGTCCTCGTCGTCGGCCACGATCACCATCTTCCCGTCGCGTATGTCCTGCAGCGCCTCTTCCACGCTGTCGAATGGCATCTTCTCCACCCTCTCGTCCGGGACCTGCTCGTCGCGCCGCGGCATGGGCGTCTCGGCCATCAATACCCCCACGCCTTCAGAAGCTCCCCGCCGTCCTGCGCCGCCTGCCCGCCCGTGGGCGCGCCCAGGAGGCGGCGCACGTACTTGCCGATCATGTCGCCCTCCACGTTCACGCCGTCGCCCTCGCGCAGGTCGGCGATGGCGGTGTGGCTCCAGGTGAAGGGGATGATGGACACCTGCACCGTGCCCGGCTCCGGCAGGTCGTTCACCGTGAGGCTGATGCCGTTGAGCGTGATGGAGCCGTGCAGCACCGTCACCGACGCCACCTCCGGCGGCACGGTGAAGTCGATGAGCACCAGCTCCTCCTGCGGGTCGATGCGCGTCACGCGGCCCACGCCGTCCACGTGCCCCTGCACCATGTGGCCGCCGAGCCGCGCGCCCAGCTGCATCGCCCGTTCGAGGTTGACGCGCTGGCCGGGTTTGAACGCGCCGAACGTCGTGCGTCCCAGCGTGGTCGCCACCGCCTGCACGGAGAAGCCGTCGCCGGTGAGCGACGTCACCGTCTGGCACGCGCCGTCCACGCTGATGCTGTCGCCCAGGCCAAGATTCTCCAGCACCGCCTCGGCCGCGATGGCGATGACGACGCCGTTGCCCTCGGGCGTGACGGACGAGATGGTGCCTACTTCTTCCACGATGCCGGTGAACAACGCTGCTACTCGCGAGCCAGGGTGATCAGGGTGTCGGCGCCGAACGCTTGTGTGTCCAGCCGCCGCCAGCGGTGCGCCTCGTGGATCGCGGGGCTGCCGATCCGCCCGAACGCGTCCAGCCCCTGGGGGCCGAGCAGCACGGGTGCATAGAAGATGTACAGCCTGTCAACCACCTCCGCATCCAGCAGCGAACCCGCCAGCCCCGCGCCGCCTTCCACGAGCAGCGAGCGGGCACCTTCCTGGCGCAGCATCCACAGCCAGTCCGTGAGGCCGTCGCCGGGAAGGACGATCACGCCCGCATCGTCCATGGCGTTCAACCGCCCGCCCGTCGGGACGAACTCGCAGAAGTCGATCACCGGCACCTGCGCCGCGGTCCGTGCCAGGTAGCTGTCCGGCTGCAGCATGAGATGCCGGTCGAATACCACGCGGATGGGCGGCTTCCTGGGCTGGAGCGGGCCCCGCACCGTGAGTTGCGGGTCGTCCGCCTCGGCCGTGCCGATGCCCACGCCGATGGCGTCGAACCCCGCGCGCAGGCGGTGCACCTCGGCCCGCGCCTCCTCGCCCGTGATCCAGACCGAGCGCCGGTCGCGATCCGCAATACGCGAATCCAGCGTCAGCGCCAGCTTGAGGGCGATGAACGGCCGGGCATAGTTCCCGTGTGCGTGGAAGAAGACCGCGTTCACGTCCCGCGCCGCCTGCTCCTCCACTCCTCCCGTAACCTCGATCCCTGCATCGCGGAGGACGGACGCTCCGCCCGCGGCCTTCGGATTCGGGTCGGCCGCGGCGTAGACGACGCGGGAGACTCCCGGGGCGATCAGCGCATCCGTGCACGGCGGAGTCTTCCCGAAGTGCGAGCAGGGCTCCAGCGTCACGTACGCCGTCGCGCCCCGCGCCGCATCTCCCGCCGCCCGCAGCGCCTCCACCTCCGCGTGCGGCTCGCCGTACTCCGTGTGCCAGCCTTCACCGACGACGTTCCCGTCGCGGACGATCACGCAGCCGACCATCGGGTTCGGCGCGACGCGTCCCCAGCCGCGCACCGCCAGGTCCAGCGCTCGCCGCATCCACAGCGCGTCGTCGGGCCCGAGCGCGCCGTCCGCCACCGCTAGAGCGACAGGCGGAAGCCGACGCTGCCGAAGAACGTGCCCTTCTTCGGGTCGAAGCCGCCGCTGCCCTGCTGATATCCCGCGATGGGGTCGCCGCCGCGCATCCACCCCGCCTCGGCCGCCAGCGTGCCGACGAGGATGGTGAGCGACCCGTCCGCGAAGGCGGAGAGGCGGCTGCTGGTGAGCTTCGACCCCGCGGGACGGTAGATGCGCGTCGAGCCGTTCCCGGTCGCCGGCGCCGTCGGATCGTCGTAGCGCACGGCGTACGACACGTCGCTGCTGAACCGGTCGTAGCCGATCCCGCCCGTCAGCCCCAGGCCCAGCAGGCGCTTGCTGATGGCCGCGCGCGTGCTCCAGTTCGTCAGGTCGAAGTGGATCTCGCCCGGGTTGCCGCCGCCCGTGCAGAAGCTGGTGGACGGTCCCGCCGGGCTCTCTCCGCCCGTGCAGACGCTGCCGAAATCCACCGTCCCCAGCTTGCGGTACGTCTCCGTGATGGAGATGCCGGGCGTGGTGAACGACTCGCGCAGCAGGCCCACGCGGACGCCGCCGCCGTACGAGGTGGACGAGCCGCCGAACCGCTTGCTGCCGATGCGCAGCGGCAGCCACGTCGCACTCCCGACAAGGTCGATCGCCCCGACGCCGCCGATGGTGGGCGCCACGCTCACGCCGGGGAAGACGCCGATGGACGCGTTCGCGCCGAGCGCCGGCGCGGGCACGCCCAGCCGGTCGTTCAGCGCCTTGGTCGATCCGCCCGCCTGGCTGGCGATGATCTCCGGCAGGCGCACGAACACGCCGTTCACGCGCACGGAAAGGCTGGCGCGCGGTAGGATGCCGAGATGGATGCCGCCGGTGCTCGCCGTCCCCAGCGTCGGGTTGCCACTCGCGATCAGGATCCCGAGCTGCGGCTGCGCAGACACGGCAGCCTGCGCCACGGCGTAGCAGGTCTCCTGCGCCGTCTGCGGCAGGCCGGGATTCCCGCACGGTGCGGCCAGCGACTCCTGCGCGACCGCGGGCGCGGCGGCCAGGCCGAGCGCGAGCGTTGCCAGGGTGATGCGCTTCATATCCATCATACGTCCGGAGTTCTGTCGATTTCGGTTCATCGGCTACGCGAGCACGACCGAGCGAGCGCCGGGCACGATCTCGCCCGCGACCCACGCACGCTCGCCCGCCGCGGAAAGCTCGGCCACGACGGCGTCCGCGCGGTCGGGGGAGACGACGGCGACCATGCCCACGCCCATGTTGAAGGCGCGGAACATCTCGTCCCGCTCCACCCCGCCCTCGCGCTGGAGGACGCGGAACACCGGCGGCACCTCCCACGACGACAGGTCGAACCGCGCGTCCAGCCCATCCGGAAGGATGCGCGGCACGTTGTCCACCAGCCCGCCGCCGGTGATGTGCGCCAGCCCGCGGACCTCTCCGCGCTCGATGAGCGGCGTCAGCGGCTTCAGGTACGAGCGATGGACGCGCAGGAGCACGTCCGCCACGCTGCCGTCCTCGTCCGGAAACGCATCATCTACAGACAAGCCCATGCGGTCGAAGACGATGCGGCGCGCGAGCGAGTAGCCGTTCGTGTGGAGTCCGGACGACGCGAGCGCGACGATCGCATCTCCCGCCTGGATCGCGGAGCCGTCGATCACGCGCGCCTCGTCCACCACGCCGACGATGGTGCCGGCGAGGTCGTACTCGCCGGGCGAGTACATGTCCGGCATCTCCGCCGTCTCGCCGCCCAGCAGCGCGCAGCCGTTGGCGCGGCAGCCGCGGGCGATGCCCTCCACCAGCGTCTCCACCGTGCCCGGCGTCAGCTTTCCGAGGCCCACGTAGTCCAGGAAGAAGAGCGGCCGCGCGCCCTGGACGAGGATGTCGTTCACGCAGTGGTTGACCAGGTCCTCGCCCACCGTGCCGTGCCGCCCGGCCATGAACGCCACCTTCAGCTTCGTCCCCACCCCGTCCGTGCTGGCGACCAGCACCGGGCGGGCCACGTCGCCCGGCACGCGGTACAGGCCGCCGAACGAGCCGAGGGACGAGAGCGTGTCTGCCGTGGCCGTGGAGCGCACCAGCTCCGCCACGCCGCGCATCGCGACGTGCGCCGCGTCTATGTCGACGCCGGCGTCGCGGTACGACAGCCCGGTCTCAGACACCGGCTTCGGCGCCCACGTGCAGGTCGAACACCGTCATCTCGCGGAACGAGCGCATCCGCTCCTCCACCTCTTCCGTGGTCAGGTCTCGCAGCCGGTCTACCGAGAACTTCTCGCAGGCGTACGAGCCCATCACGCTGCCGTAGACCACGGCGCGCCGCAGGTCCACGTCGTCCAGCCGGCCGCACTGCGCCAGGTGGCCCATGAAGCCGCCCGCGAAGCAGTCGCCCGCGCCGGTGGGGTCGAACACCTCCTCCAGCGGGTAGCCCGGCGCGAAGAAGACGGAGTTCGGCGTGAAGAGGATCGCGCCGTGCTCGCCCTTCTTGATGATGAGGTAGCGCGGGCCGCGCGCCTGGATCCACTTGGCCGCGCGCGCCAGGTTGAAGTCACCGGACAGCTCGCGCGCCTCACCGTCGTTCACCAGCAGCAGGTCGACCTTGGCGAGGAGACGGAGAAGGTCGTCCTTCTTCGACTCGATCCAGTAGTTCATGGTGTCGCACGCCACGAACTTCGGCTTGCGGATCTGGTCCAGCACGTCCAGCTGCAGCACCGGGTCGATGTTGCCCAGGAAGACCATCTCCGCGTCGCGGAACTCCTCGGGGATGCGCGGCGCGAAGTCCGCGAACACGCCCAGCCGCGTCTCCAGCGTCTCGCGCGAGTTCAGGTCGAAGCTGTACACGCCGCTCCACCGGAAGCTCTCGCCCTGCGCCGTCTCCAGCCCGCCCAGGTCCACCCCGCGGTCCGAGAGGAAGCTGAGCGCGTCCACGGGGTAGTCGTCGCCAACCACGCCCACCAGCTGCACGGGCGCGAAGAGCGACGCAGCGGCGCTGAAGAAGGTGGCCGAGCCGCCCAGCGCGTCGTCCGCGCGGCCGAAGGGCGTTTCCACGGTGTCGAGCGCGACGCTGCCGACGACGAGAAGGGACATGATAGGAGGTATCCGCAAAGTGGGGAGTTCAAGGCCGCGGGCACGGGACGGACGTCCACGCATGGAGCGCCGCCGCCCGTGCCCGGACGCGTCGTTGTCTTCGTACGTTCGATGTCCCGCCTGCCCATCCGCCATCCACCCGCGGACGGGCCAGATGCCTACTCCGTCGGCATGGGTGCCGGCAGCATCGCCCCGGGCGGCTAAAGCCGCGGGCTACGACGGCGCGAAGCCCACCTGCGTGGGCTGCCACCGCACCATCGTCCCGCTTTCGGGCCCCCAGCCGCCCGCACCCCATCTTACGGCCCCGCGCTTCTGGTCTCCCCTCTCCCGCTTGCGGGGGAGGGGCCGGGGGAGGGGGCACCCCATCGCCACGCGCCACATCCCCCGAACCGCATGCAGTGTTGGAGGATGCGAAACTGCGATCAGGCCGTAGCGACCGCTTCCGGCGCTTCGCGATCCATCCGCTCCGGCGCGCCGATGCCCAGCACCGCCAGGCCGTTGCGCAGCACGACCTGCACCGCTCGCGCGAGCACCAGCCGGGCGCGCGACAGGTTCTCGTCCACGCCCACCACGCGCAGCGCCGGGTTGCGGTTGCCCGCGTGGTACCACGAGTTCACCGCGCCCGACACCTCTTCCAGGTACGCGCAGATGGCGTGCGGCGTGTGCAGCTCGGCCGCGCTCGCCACCTCTTCCGGGAAGCGGAGGAGCAGCTTCACCAGCTCCGTCTCCGTCTCGTCGCTCAGCAGCTCCAGGTCCGCCGCCGCGGCGCTGATCGCGTCCTTCTCCACGCCCACGCGGCGGAAGATGGAGCTCATGCGCGCGTGGGCGTACTGGATCTTGTAGACCGGGTTCTTGTCGCTCTGGTCCAGCGCCAGGTCCAGGTCGAACGTGAGCTGGGCCTCGGCGCGGCGCATGAGGAAGAAGTAGCGCGTCACGTCCACGCCCACCTCCTCGAACAGGTCGCGCAGCGTGACGTAGTCGCCCGCGCGCTTGCTGAACTTCACCTCCACGCCGCCGCGCAGCACCGTCACCATCTGGTGCAGCACGTACTCGGGGTAACCCTCAGGCATGCCCAGCGCCCGCAGGCCGGCGCGCACGCGGGCCACGGTGCCGTGATGGTCGGCGCCCTGCACGTTGATGGCGCGGTGGAAGCCGCGCTCCCACTTGGTCACGTGATAGGCCACGTCCGGCAGGAAGTACGTGGGATGGCCGGTGCTCTTGACCATCACCCGGTCCTTGTCGTCGCCGAACTCGGTCGTCCGCAGCCACAGCGCGCCGTCCTTCTCGTACGCCAGCCCCGTCGCCTGGAGGCGCGCGAGGGTGTCCTCCACGCGCCCCTCGGTGTACAGCGACGACTCCAGGTAGAAGCAGTCGAAGTGCACCCGCAGGTCGTCCATGTCGCGGTTCTGCTCGGCGCGCAGGCGGCGCACGGCGAACACCCGCATGGCCTCCATCGCCCCGGTGGACTCGTCGTCACGGAACTGGTCGCCGTGCTCGGCCCGGAACTCGGCCGCGATGTCGGAGATGTACTCGCCCTGGTAGCCGTCTTCGGGAAACGGCAGGTCCGCGCCCAGCTGCTGCTGGTAGCGCGTCCACACGCTGCGGGTGAGGCGGTTGATCTGCTCGCCCGCGTCGTTGTAGTAGAACTCGCGGTGCACGCTCCACCCCGCCCACGCCAGCAGCTCGGAGACGGCGTCACCCAGCGCCGCCTGCCGCCCGTGGCCGATGTGCAGCGGGCCGGTGGGGTTGGCGGAGACGAACTCCACCGCCACCCTGCGTCCCTGCCCGTCATCCCCGCGCCCGTACTCGTCGCCGCGCGACAGGATCTCCGCGAGGCCGGTGCGCAGGTAGTCCGTGGCGAGCCGGAAGTTGATGAACCCGGGCCCCGCCACCTCCGCAGAGCGGATGCCCGCCGCAGACGCGCCGATGCGCGCCACCAGCTCGTCCGCGATCTGCCGGGGCGGGCGGCCGAGCTTCTTGGCGAGCGTCATGGCGACGTTGCTCGCCCAGTCGCCGTGCTCGGGGTTGCGCGGGCGTTCCAGGGCCACGGGGTGGTCCGCGTCCACGCCCATCTCGCCCAGCACGCGCGAGATCTCCTGCTGGAGCTTCTGAACCGGCATCTATCCGCTTTCTATCTCGGCTTATTCGCTCTTGGGAGTCGGCTTGGACTCCGCCGGTTTGGGCTCGCTCTTGGCCGCGGGCTTCGCCTCCGCCGGTGCGGAGGACGAGCTGTCGGACGAGGACGAGGAGGACGAAGATCCGCCCTTGTCGGACTCCGCCGCCTTCTTGTACCCGTCGCCGCGGGCGTAGTCGGTGATGTAGAAGCCCGAGCCCTTGAAGACGAGCCCGGCGCCGCCGGAGATGCGCCGCGTGGCAGCCGCGCCACAGGAGGTGCACTCGGCCACCGGCTCGTCCGACATCTTCTGGAACTTCTCGAACTCGTTGCCGCAGCCAGGGCAGCGGTACTCGTACGTTGGCATCTCGGTTGTTCACACCTGCGTTGATTCGACCCCGACAAAACCCGCGTAAGTTAACCCGCGCTCCGGGGGGGTGCAACCAACGGCCGGAGCGCGCGTCCGTGCACCCCGCGCCCCGACATTCGGTGTCGACGCAGGGTCCGCTGGGGCGTCGGTTCATGTGCGGCTCGGACGCCCCCGCATGAGTCGCATGCGATGGAGAACGGCCACCATCCTCCATGCGTCGAAATCAGGAAACCATCCATCAGGAGTATGGTCCCAACAAACGAGGATAATACATGTACGCGATGTGCGGTGGCGCCTCCAGACCGTCACTCACTTGCCGTCGCGAGCACGATGCATTACTACCAAGATCCCTGAACGGATACTGATGGCGTCAACCCCAATCATTGGAGAGCGGATGAAGAAGCTCAAGCTCGACCTCGATCAGGTCCAGGTGTCGTCGTTCGCGGCAGAAGCGCCGGAGCTCGGCCGCGGCACGGTGAACGGTCTCTCCGGCACGTACGACAGCACGATCTTCGCCTGCGGCGAGAGCCACGGCCTGTCGTGCGACTCGTGCTTCCCGCAGCGCTGCCCGCGGATGCCTGCCACGGACTAAGGGCTTGTAAATTAATAACCAGTGCAATTCAGAGGTTTGAGTCCGGCTGGATCGTATAGTTCCACTCACCGTGGAAGGCGTCGCGTTCAAGTCGGATGCTGGCCATCTGTTCGTCTGTCACGGATACCCCGGT
>DASRQW010000296.1 GCA_035696245.1 Longimicrobiaceae bacterium
GTTCCCAGCCGGTGGTTTCATACCACCGGCGATCTATCGGCGCACGAGATGATCGCTTGTCGCCTTCCCCCGGCCGCGTCCTATCCCCCGGCCGACGTTCGATCCTCCGACCACGCCGGTCCCAACGCGGCGAGGCCGCTCGCGGGTGGCGGGCGGCCCCTGGGCGACGGCGGACGGGCGCCGGTGCACGACTGAGCGGAGGGGAGGCGGCGGGAGTGTGCTGCGGAGGGTGCGGAGGGCCTTCGAGGAAACGGCCGGAAGTCCGTCCACCGTGTCCGTCGTCCGGCGTCGCGGGCGGATGGGCCGCCCGCGCCGCCGGAGCTCGCGGCTACTTCGCCGCGGCGACCGTGAGGGAGTAGGCGCCGGTGGCGGCCGCCATCAGCGAGTTGGCGCGGATCACGTAGTCGCCGTCGGCGTCCAGCGTCACCTCCACCTGCGAGTCGTTGCCGCCGGCCGAGTCGTCGTCGGCCTTGATCTCGCTGTAGGCGCCGTTCACCATCCGCCCGAAGTGCAGGTAGCTGTCGAACGCGGACGAGCGCAGCGTGACGGTCAGGCGCTGCCCGGCGCGGCCGTGGATCACGTACTGGTCGAACGACGAGTTGTCGGTGTCCTTGGGGTCGCTGGCGTCCAGCGAGCCGTTGACCGTCTGGTTCACCGAGATGTCGTGGTTCACCACCGGGGGCGGCGGCGTGCCCGGCTCCACCGTCAGCGTGTACGCGCCGGTCGCCCGCGACAGGGTGTTGGCGTGGATCGCGTAGTCCCCGTCGCTGGGGAAGGTGTAGACGATGCGCGCGTCGTTGTTGCCCGCGCCGTCGTCGTCCGTCTTCGCCGAGGTGAACTGCCCGCCCGAGAGCGTGCCGATGTTCAGGTACGAGTCCACCGCGCCCGAGCGCATGGTGACCTGCACCGTCTGCCCGGCGCGGCCGCGGACCACGTACTGGTCGTAGAAGGTGCCGTCCTGCTCCTGCGGGCCGCCCTCGGCGAGCGTGCCGCTCACCGTCTGGCCCATCGAGATGGCGTGGTTCACGACCGGGCCGGGCGCCACGCCCCGCTCCACCATGAGCGTGAACGGGCCGGTGGCGGCGGACACCGAGTTGGCGCGGATGGCGTAGTCGCCGGTGGTCGGCAGCACGAAGTCTAGCTGCGAGTCGGTGCCGCCGGCGCCGTCGTCGTTGCTGCGCATGCCGCGGAAGGACCCGCCGGTCACCTGCCCCAGCGACAGGTACGAGTCGAACGCGCCGGACTTCATGGTCACGCGGATGGCCTCGCCCGCGTTGCCGTGGTACACGTACAGCTTGTAGTGCGACGAGTCGGCCGCCGAGACGCGCGGGTCCGACGCCTCGAGCGACGACGTGACCGTCTGCCCCAGGCGGATGGGCTGCTGCGCCCCCGCGGGCACGGCGAAGGCGAGGAGGCCGGCCGCGGCCGCGGCGCTCAGGGTGTGCGAGAGGCGTTGCATGGTAGGCACCTGTGGTTTGGCGTTGCGCTGCTTGGGGATGGGCTCCCCGGTGAGACCTCGTCCTGCGTCCGTCGTCCCGCGCCGCGGCGCATCTGGGTGGATGCGCGGCGGGTCCCTCACGTAACACGCTGCTGCACGGATAAAGTACGGTGGATGCTCGGCCGGCGGCCATCCTCCGCCGCTTCGATGCTGGTCACCGCACGAAGAGCTGGATGCCGAAGGTGCAGACCTCCGAACGGCACTCCGCCATGTAGGCCCGCACCTGGTAGGTGCCTGCCCGGCGCGGCACCACCAGCACTACCGGCCGCTCGTTGGGCTCCACGTCGGAGCTGACCTCCGTGCCGTCCGGGCCGAAGAGGCGCAGGTCCAGGTCGTGGCAGGCGTCGTCGCACAGCCCGACCACCGCGTACGTGCGCCCGGCCGAGAGAGCGAGCGGGAAGCGGGCGCTGGCCTCGGCGCGCAGGGTGCCGGTGAGCGATTCCCCCGTCGGGCGCATCCCGCGGCCCCAGCTCGCCGACAGCGGCGCCTTGAGCTTGCGGACAAGCGCGTCGCTCTCCTTCGCCTGGGCGGCGGCGGGGGTCGCGAGCCCGGCCATCATCAGCACACCGCCGAGCATCGCCACCGTCCGCATCGCATCCCCTTCCGCCGCTTGAGCCGCCGGGGCCGGCCGGCATCCGCCGCCGCATCCCCGCGAGTGAGCACATTATCGCCGACCGAACCTTCCGCCGAGCGCCCTTCGACCCGTCCGAATCGAGCTTGTCCGAACCGACCGGCTCCGGCCTCTGCCTGCTTGCTCCGTCGAACCCGAACCGTCGGACCGAGTGGCGAGGCTGTGTGTCCAAGCCTCGTTCGCCGGCCGGCCAGGTGGCGCCGGGTTCGTGGTGGGAAAGATGGGCGGCGTCCGTTCCGGCCGCGTTCGGCGGGCGTTTCCTCATCGTTATCTTGTCGAAACGCTGCTCGCTGCGTAGCTTGCTGCTCCTTCCGCTGGCGTTGCGATCCGCTTCCGCTGCCCCCTGAATGATCCACCTGCGCGTGCTCGGCAGCACCGAGCTGCACGACCCGGACGGGACGGAGCTGCGCGCGCTCCTCGCCCAGCCCAAGCGCTTCGCCGTGCTCGCGTACCTGGCCCTCGCCCGGCCGCGCGGCCCCCAGCGGCGCGAGCTGCTGCTCGCGCGCTTCTGGCCCGACTCCGACGCGGAGCGGGGCCGGGGAGCGCTGCGCCTGGCGCTGCACTCGCTGCGCAAGGTGGTGGGCGAGGGCGTGCTGGTGGGCCGGGGCGACGAGGGCGTGGGCATCGCCCCCGGCACGCTGTGGTGCGACGCGGTGGAGTTCGAGCGCGCGCTGGACGAGGGGCGCCCGGCGGATGCGCTGGAGCTGTACCGCGGCGAGCTGCTGGCCGGCTTCCACCTGGCGAACGCGCCGGAGTGGGAGCGCTGGCTGGAGCGCGAGCGCGCCCGCCTGGCCCTGCGCGCCCGCGAGGCGGTGAACGCGCTCGTCCAGGCCGCCGAGGCGCGTGACGACCTGGACGAGGCGGTGCGCTGGGCGCGCCGCGGCGCCGACCTGGCGCCGGACGACGAGGCCGCCCTCCAGCGCCTGCTCGTCCTTCTCGACGCCAACGGCGACAGCGCTGCCGCCATCCGCGCCTACGAGGGCTTCGCCCGCCAGCTCCACGCCGCCGGCGACGGCGAGCCGCTGCCCGAGACGCAGTCGCTCGCGCAGGCCATCCGCCGCCGCGTGGCCGCCCGCCCCGCCCCCCGCCTCCACGCCGCGCCATCTCCCGCATCCTCCCCGCAAGGACGGACTTCGGACGCGCCCGCAGCGCTTCCGCTTGAAGGCGGAGGCACGGCTGTCGCCGCATCTCCCGTGATCGCGGTAGATGAAGAGCAGGCGAAAGATGCGCGGCTGGCGATCACTGTGGCGGGGCCTGCGCGTCCGTCGATCGGCGGACGGGAGAAGCCGCGGAGATGGCGGCGGTGGATGGCGGGCGGGATCGTGGCTGCGGGGATCGCGGCGGCGGCGGTGCTGGGATGGCGGATGAACCAGCCCGTGACGCCCCCGCCGGGCGACCGGGTGGCGGTGATGCCGTTCCGCGTGCGCGGCGCGCCCCAGGCGGCGTACCTGGGCGAGGGGCTGGTGGACCTGCTCTCCACCCGGCTGGACGGCGCGGGCGAGATGCACACCGTCGATCCGGTGGCGCTCATCGGCTACGCCACGCGGCAGCGGCTGTCGCCCGGCGATCTGGACGACGGACGGGCGGCGGCGCGGCACTTCCAGGCCGGCAGCTTCGTGGTGGGCGACGTGGTGGAGGCGGGCGGCCGCATACAGGTCACCGCCTCGCTGTACGACGTGGAGGGGCGCCGCCGGGCCACCAGCGGCACGGCCACGGGCACCGAGCGCGAGCTGTTCGACGTGGTGGACCGGCTGGCGATGGGCCTGCTGGCGCGCGGCCAGTCCGGCCCGGACCAGCGCCTGGCCCAGACGGCCGCGCTCACCACCCGCTCGCTGCCCGCGCTGCGCTCGTACCTGACGGGCGAGCGGTGGTTTCGCGCGGGCAAGTTCGTGCTTGCCGCCGAGGCGTTCACCGAGGCGAGCGAGGCCGACAGCACCTTCGCCCTGGCGCTCTACCGCCTGAGCACCGCGCTGGACTGGGCGGGCCTGCCGTACGGCAGCCGCTCGCCGGGCGACGTGGTGCGGCAGGCGCTGCGGTTCCGCGGCCGGCTTACCGCGCACGACCGCATGCTGCTGGACGCGCGCGACGCGTACTGGAACGGCTCGGCCGCGCGGGCGGAGCAGCTCTATCGCACCGTGCTGGCGGCCTACCCGACCGACGTGGAGGCGTGGCACGAGCTGGGGGAGGTCACCTTCCACCGCGGCGTGTGGATGGGCGTGCCCATCGTCCGCTCGCGCGCCGCGTTCGAGCGCGTGCTGGCGCTGGCGCCCGAGAACGAGAACGCCCGCATCCACCTGGCCCGCATCGCCGCGCTGGAGGGCCGCGGGGCTGAGCGCGACTCGCTGGTGAGCGAGGTGGTGCGGCGCTACCCCAGCCACGCCCGCGCCGTGGAGCTGCTGGGCCTGCACGCCTTTGGCAGCGGGAACGCGGCGGCGGCGGACTCGGTGGACGAGCGCCTTCGGGGGATGCCGTACGACGCGTTCTGGGTCAACGCCTGGCGCATCGCCATCTTCACCGGCGACCCCGCCGCGGGGCAGCGGATGGCCGCCCTGCTGGACGATCCGGACCGCTCCCCGCGCGCACGCACCGTGGCGCGGACCATGGGCGCGCACATGCTGGCCGCGCAGGGCCGCTTCCGCGCCGCGAGCGACGCGCTGGCCGCCGCCGCGGCGCTCGACCCCTCGTACGCGGCGCACGTGCGGGCGAACCTGGCGCTGCTGCCGGCGTTCCCGCTGTCCGAGACGGAGCTGGACGAGGTGCGCGGCGAGCTGCTGCGCACGCCGGTGCCCGCCCACGACTCGGCGGCCGACCCCATCGGCAACTCGCGGCGGTACTGCCCCACGCTGTGCGGCGAGTACGTGCTGGGCGCGCTGGCCGTGCGCGCCGGCGACACCGCCGCGGCGCTCCGCTCCGTGCGGCTGCTGGAGAAGGCGCGCAAGAACGCCGCGCACCCGCGCGAGCTGGCGCGCTACCAGGCGTTCGCGCTACGGGCGCGCCTGGCGTGGCGTTCGGGAGATGCGAAGCGGGCGCTGGAGCTGCTGGAGCGCGGCTGGCCGGAGCGCACGCTGCCGCAGTTCTCCAGCTACGAGACGTACGCCCACACGCCCGAGCGGATGCTTCGCGCGGACCTCCTCCGCGCCCTGGGCCGTGACCGCGAGGCGCTGGCCTGGTACGCCACCGCCGCCGAGGACCTGGGCGCCGGCATCGCCTACCTGGCCCCGGCCGAGCTCGCCCAGGCCGAGATCCTGGACCGCCGCGGCGACCGCCCCGGCGCCGCAGACCACTACCGCCGCTTCGTCGCCCTCTGGCGCGATGCGGACCCCGAAGCGCTCCCCGCCGTCCGCCGCGCCCGCGCCCGCCTCGCCCAGCTCGGCGGCTGACGCATCTCGCTGCACACCACCAACTTGTAGAGATGCGATTCATCGCATCCGATCCCCTTTCGAACGCGTAGACACCCGGGTCGACCGACGCATCTCGTGTCGCGCATCCCCCGATCGCCTCGTCGCGAGATACGCCCCGTCCGCCGCCGTTCATCTCCCGGATCGCACGTCGCCTTCCCGGCGTTCGCGCCCGCACCTCGCAACCGGGGGCGCGGCGTGTCAGATTGGGGAAGGCCGCCGCCGTGCATCCACCCCGCATCTCCCGGAACCGCCCATGAGCAGCCCGTACCCGTGGAAGGCGCTGTTCGGCGACGAGAAGCGCACCCACAACGTTAACGAGCTGTTCGACTCCGAGCGCACGGTGGGCGAGCGCGCGTCCGACGCGGTGGCGGCGACGATGGGGTCGTGGCGCTTCATCATCATCCAGTCGGTGATCCTGGCCTGCTGGATCGTGCTGAACGCCGTGGCGTGGGTCCGGCACTGGGATCCGTACCCGTTCATCCTGATGAACCTGGTGCTGTCGATGCAGGCGGCGTACGCAGCGCCCATCATCATGATGAGCCAGAACCGCCAGGCAGCGCGCGACCGCCTGGAGGCGCACAACGACTTCCTCACCGACTGCAAGGCCGAGGAGGAGGTGCGCAGCATCATGGGCCACCTGGAAGCGCAGGACCACATGCTGCGCGAGATCCTGGTGCGCCTGGAGGCGATGAACGTCACCGAGCTGGAGATGCCCCGCCGCCTCGCCGACGCCGAATCCGCCGAAACGGTAAGGGGTTCGGTAGATGTGAAGCCGTCCGCGTCCGGCGGTCCGACGCCCTGATCCGCACCTTCCGTCGCACACCTCTCAGCCCCTTCCCCCACGCCGATGCCCAACCCGACGCCGTTCCGCCGATACGCCGCTTTCATCGTCGCCGTCGTCGCGCTCGCGCCGGCCTCGCTGCTCGCGGCGCGAGATGCCGCCGCGCAGGCGCATCCGCCCGCCGCGGCGGACGCCGTGCTGCGCGTGGGCGGCGAGGTCGCGCATCCGCTGCGGCTGACGGCCGCGGACCTGGCGCGCCTGCCGCGCCGAAGCGTGCGCGCGAAGGACCACCACGGCCCGGAGGCGGCGTGGACGGGCGTGACGCTCAGCGAGATCCTGCGGCTCGCGGGCGTGCCGCAGGGCGAGGCGCTGCGCGGCCAGGGGCTGGCACTCTATCTTCGCGTGGAAGCGGCGGACGGGTACCGCGCCGTCTTCGCGCTGCCGGAGCTGGACGCGTCGTTCACCGACCGCGTGGTGCTGCTCGCCGACCGCCGTGACGGCCACCCGCTAACCACTGCGGAAGGACCGTTGCGCATCATCGTCCCGTCGGACAAGCGGCCCGCGCGCTGGGTCCGCCAGGTCGTGTCTGTAGACGTGCTCCGTGCGCCGGCGTCCTCCCCCGCCGCGCCCGCGTCCCATCCCACGGGAAGCCGCCCGTGAAGATGCGCGGACGGCTCGCCATCCTCCTCCCGCTGCTCGCCTTCGCCTCCCTCGGCGGCTGCGGGGACAAGCGGAAGACGGGAGATTCGGGAGATGCGGCGACGGTCGTCACCGTGTCCGCCGCATCGAGCCTGCGCGAGGTGGTCGACGAGCTGGCGCGCGGGTACGAGGCGGCACACCCCGGCGTGCGCGTGCGGGCCAACTTCGCCGCATCCGGCGCGCTGGCCCGGCAGATCGAGCAGGGCGCGCCGGTGGACGTCTTCCTCTCCGCGGCCGAGAAGCCGATGGACGACCTTCAGGCGAAGGGGCTGATCGACCCGCGCTCGCGCCGCGTGCTCGCCGGCAATGAGCTGGTGCTGGTGGTGCCGGCGGCCGGGGCGTCGCCCGTGCGCGGCTTCGCGGACCTGGCGCTGCCGGCGGTGAAGCGTGTTGCGCTGGGCGAGCCCGCATCGGTCCCCGCGGGCGAGTACGCGGGGCAGACGCTGGCCGCGCTGGGCCTCACCGCCGCCGTGAAGCCCAAGGTCGTGTACGCGCAGAGCGTGCGGCAGGTGCTGGCGTACGTGGAGCGCGGCGACGTGGACGCGGGCATCGTCTATCGTACCGACGCGGCGGCGTCCGCGAAGGTCCGCGTGGTGGCCGAAGCGCCGTCGGTCACGCATCGCCCCATCGTTTACGTGATCGCCGTCGTGAAGGCATCGGGAGATGCGGCGGCGGCCACGGCTTTCGCGGCGTACGTGCTGGGGCCGGAGGGCCGCGCCGCCCTGCGCCGCCACGGCTTCACCGTAGAAGGCTGACGCCGCCCATGCTCGACTGGCAGCCGGTGATCCTCTCGCTCCGCGTGGCGCTCTCGGCCGCGGCCGTCGTGGTCGTCGCGGGCACCCTCGCGGCGCGGGCGATGTCCGGCCGCGACTTCGCGGGCAAGGACGTGGTGGACGGGCTGCTCGTGCTCCCCCTCGTCCTCCCGCCCGTGGTCACCGGCTTCTTCCTGCTGGTGCTGCTGGGCCGCGACGGGCCGGTGGGCATCCTCCTCCAGCGTGCGTTCGGCGTGCGGCTGCTCTTCACGCTGCACGCGGCCGTGCTCGCCGCCGCCGTCGTGGCGTTCCCGCTGATGTACCAGAGCGCCAAGGCCGCCTTCGCCGCGGTCGACCACCGGCTGGAGGACGCGGCGCGGACGCTGGGCGCGGGCGAGGCGCGCGTCTTCCTGGCCGTGACGGTGCCGCTCTCGTGGCCCGGCCTGGTGTCCGGGACCGTGCTCGCCTTCGCCCGCTCGCTGGGCGAGTTCGGCGCCACGGTCATGGTCGCGGGCAACATCCCCGGCGAGACGACGACGGTGCCGCTCGCCATCTACTCCCTTGCCGACGCTGGCGACCTGCGCACCGCGGGCATGTACGCGCTGGCGATCAGCGCCGCGAGCATGGGGATGGTGGTGGCGCTCAACGTGTGGACGCGGCGGCGCGTGCCCGGCTGGCAGCGGCGGAGGCGCGCCTGAACGCGCTGCACGTGCGCGCCGCGCGGCGCCTGCCCGGCTTCACGCTGGACGTGGACTTCGAGGTCCGCGACGAGATCCTGGTCCTCTTCGGCCCGTCGGGCGCGGGGAAGACGATGACGCTGCGGATGATCGCCGGCCTGGAGCGGCCCGACGCGGGCGAGGTGCGGCTGGGAGAGCGTGTGCTCTTCTCGCGCGAGCCGCGCGCGTGGGTGCCGCCGCGCGAGCGACGCTGCGGCTTCGTGTTCCAGGACAGCGCGCTCTTCCCCCACCTGGACGTGACGCGCAACGTGCTCTTCGGCGCACGCCGGAAGGACGACGCCACGCGCGAACGGCTGGCGCGGCTGCTGGACACGTTCCGCATCGCGCACCTCGCCGCCCGCTACCCCGTGGACCTCTCCGGCGGCGAGGCGCAGCGGGTCGCCCTGGCCCGCGCGCTGATGACCGATCCCGACGTGCTGCTGCTGGACGAGCCGCTCTCCGCGCTGGACCGCGAGACGCGCCTCGCCGTGCAGGACGAGGTGCTGGCCGCGCACGCCGCCTGGCGCATCCCCTTCGTCTTCGTGACCCACGACCGCGACGAAGCCGAGCGCGTCGGCGACCGCATGCTCTACCTCCGCGATGGCAGGCAGGTGGCGGAGGCGCATCCCACCGCTCCGGTCAGCGCCGATGCGGATGCGCCGTAGCCTACGCTCCTCCGCTGAATCCGGGCGCCGCGGAAGGGATAGCCGAACTCGCGTAGGACGTTGACAGGCTCATCTCGCGCCAGTAGATTGAAGTTCGGTTTGTATTCGGTTTAACATTATCCATCCAGTTCATCCACGGAACGACTATGGCGACCGCGCACGACGTTGCCGCCTACATCCTGAAGCGGCGCGGCGGCATGTCCGCGATGAAGCTTCAGAAGCTGGTCTACTACTCCCAGGCGTGGTCGCTCGTTTGGGAAGACCAGCCGATCTTTCACGAAGCCGTGGAGGCGTGGGCGAACGGGCCGGTGGTGCGTGAGCTCTACGACCGGCACCGAGGCCAGTTCGAGGTCCGCGACTGGCCCGACGGCGATCCCGACGCGCTCACCCCGGACGAACGCTCCACCGTCGATGCAGTGCTGGACTACTACGGCGGCCGCAGCGCACAGTGGCTCAGCGACCTCACCCACCGAGAGCAGCCGTGGCGGGAGGCGCGCGAAGGCCTTCCCGAGGGCGAGCGCGGCAACCGCAAGATCTCGCTCGCGACCATGATGGAGTACTACAGCTCGCTGCCCGCCGAGGATGGCGAAGGATAAGAAGCCCCGCGCCGCCGCGCCGTCCCCGGCTGGAAAACAGGCTCGCGCGGACCGGCCGGGCGACGACCGGAAGCAAGCCAGGGCCCAAGCCCACAACGTGCCGTCCCAGACGCCGTTGTGGGCTTTTCGCGTGGTCGACCTGGGCGGGCGTTGGTGCTGGAGCGCGCTCCAGCGTGACGACATCCTCCTGGTCTTCGACAAGCTGAAGAGCTACGAGTCCATGGCCTGGGCGCAGATCGAAGGTCCTACCGGCAGCCACTTCGTGGAGGTTCACAAGCTCAGTAAGCCCGCGCGCGAGCGGCTGGTGGAGATCCGGCAAGACGACGTGGACTTGCTGTTCTCGCTGCGCATCACCGGCCGCCAGCGCGTGTGGGGCATCCGCGACGGACACGTGCTCCGCCTGCTGTGGTGGGACCCCGAGCACGAGGTCTGTCCATCGCACCTCAAGCACACCTGAGACCTTCTCCCTCCGCCGATCCGTCTTCTCCCGTCCAGCACCCGTCGTGGTGCCGAAGCCGAAGCTTCGTCGCGCGATGAAGGCGTTCCCGCAGTGGCAAAGCATCCTGATGATCGGGCGTGCGGCTACCGCTCCGGTGGGTGTGGGCGTGACGACTTGTCGGATGATCGAGAGGCGGTTGTTACGCCTTGTTAGCTTCGGGTAAGCTTCCGGGCGTAGATTGCCGCAACTTGGGTCCTTCGGCTCTCCCGTGCTCCGGTCCGCCATGCGCATCCTGGTCGTAGAAGACGATCCGCAGCTCCAGAAGCTGATCAGCGACGGGTTCCGTGAGAAGCGGCTGGACGTGGTGTGTGCCTCCACCTTTGCGGAGGGGCGCGAGAAGGCGTTCATGGGCAGCTACGGCGTGATCGTGCTGGACATCATGCTCCCCGGCGGCAGCGGCATGGATCTGTGCGCGCGGCTGCGGAAGCAGGGCATCACCACGCCCATCCTCATGCTCACCGCCCGCGACACGCTGGACGACAAGGTAGCCGGCCTGGCCGCCGGTGCGGACGACTACCTCGTGAAGCCGTTCGCCTTCCGCGAGCTGCTGGCGCGCGTGGAGGCGCTGGCGCGGCGTCCGGCCGGCATGATGCCCGCCGTTTCCACCTTCGCGGACCTGGAGGTGGACCTGCGCACGCGCAAGGTTCGGCGCGCGGGGCGCGAGATCACGCTGACGGCCAAGGAGTTCGAGCTGCTGGAGTTCTTCGTGCGGCACGCGGGGTCGGTGGTGGACCGCGCGGCCATCACCGGCTACGTGTGGGACGACAACCACGACCCGTTCACCAACGCCCTCGAGGTGCTGGTGCGGCGGCTGCGGCGCAAGATCGACGACGACTTCGAGCCGAAGCTGATCCAGACCCTGCGCGGCGCCGGCTACCGGTTCGGGGTGTGAGCGTTCTGTCTTCTGGTGATTCGTCCCGGGTCGGGGCTTTCGGCTTTGCGCGCCACGGAGGCGGCGGTCCGCTCCGGAGACCGGCGGCGATACTGCCTGCCGCCGGTCTCCTACGCGGGGGCGGGGAGCCTCCTCCTCCGGCGGGGCGATACTGCCTGCCCCGCCTCCGTCCGGGGTCTCCCCGCCCCGGCGGGAGCCTCGCGTGCCTCCGCGCACGCGGACGCACCACGCCGCGCGAGTCTCCCGCCGTACATATGCTTTGGGGTACGGCAACGGCACCCGCCGCCCCTCGGCGCGCGACAACGGTTCCGCACATCCCAACCGTCGTCGCGCGACGCGCATCGCGCATCGGCATCCGTGGCCTCGCATCTCCCGGCTGCGCAAGTCCGGCCATTATCGCATCTCCGCCCGCCCGTCCCCCGATCCGTCCCGCATCTACCGAAGCAAGCCACGCCTTCCGCTGCGCGCCGTTAGTCCACGAAGGCGGACTTTGCGCAGTCGTTGCTGCGACTTCAGTCGCCCGGCGCGTCGCCACCGATCTCTCGCCCCGAATCGCCCCATGAACCCGCTCGACAGGCTGCGGCTGCGGCTCACGGCGTGGTACGTGGGGACGTTCGCCGGGACGCTGCTGCTGCTGGGCCTCGGCCTCTTCCTGGTGCTCTCGCGGCAGATCTCGCGCGAGCTGGACCGGTCGCTGCGCGAGACCACGCGCGAGGTGCTGCGCATGGTGCGCATCCGCGAGAGCGAGGGCGCGAGCAGCCCGGAGACGCTGGCCGACGCCGTGGACGCGCTGGAGATCCGCGACCGCCCGCTCTTCCTGCTCGACGGCGCCGGCCGCCCCGTCATGCCGCGCGAGGCAGACCCGCGCATCCGCGCCGCCGCGCTGCGGGCCGCGCGCACCGGCGAAGTGCAGGCGGAATTCACCACCGGCACCGGCCAGCGCTGGCGCCTGTACGGCGAGCGCTTCGCGGCCGAGGACGGCAAGCCGTACGTGACCGTGGCCATCGCCGACCTGGCCGAGCTGGAAGATCGCACTCTCCGCCTCATCGAGGCGTTCCTGGCCGCCGGCCTCCTTGCCCTGGTGCTCACGGGCGCGGGCGGCTTCTACCTGGCCCGCAAGTCCGTGCGGCCGGTGGAGGCGGTGATGGAGCAGATGCGCCGCTTCATGGCCGACGCCGCGCACGAGCTGCGCACCCCGCTGGCCGTGCTGCGCGGCCGCGCCGAGGTGGCCGTGCAGCACGAGCGCGAGCCCGCCGCCTACGTGGCCGCGCTGGGCGAGATCACCCGCGAGGCCGGCCGCCTGGGCACCATCGTGGAGAACCTGCTGATCCTGGCCCGCGCCGACGCGGGGCAGCAGCCGGCGCTGCGCGAGCGGCTGTACCTGGACGACGTGGCGGGCGACGCGGTGGCCGCGGCGGGCGTGCTGGCCGCCGCGCGGGGCGTGCACATCGAGCTGGGCCGCTACGACGAGGCGCCCGTCACCGGCGACGCCGCCCTCATCCGCCAGCTGCTGATGGTGCTACTGGACAACGCGGTGAAGTTCACGCCCCCCGGCGGCTCGGTCACGGTGGACGTGAGCGTGGAGGAGGGGAATCCCACCGTGGCGGTGGAGGACACCGGCATCGGGATCGCGCCCGCGGACCTGCCGCACGTGTTCGAGCGCTTCTACCGCGCGGACCCGGCGCGCGAGCGGACGGGCGGGGCGGGGCTGGGGCTGTCCATCGCCCGGTGGATCGCCGAGCAGCACGGGGCGCGCGTGGCCCTGGAGCCGCGGGAGGGAGGCGGCACGCGGGCCGTGGCGGTGTTCCCCCCGGCGATGTAATCCTGCCGTCAGCTACCCCGCCTAGCTTCCCCTCCACGCGTTCGCCGGGCCCCCACGGGTGCTCCGCGGCGGCGCCTGCCCTCCCGCATTCCGCCGGAGCGGCGAACCCGCGAACGGTGGAGGGCCGGGATGAAGTCGTGGACCCTCGCCGCCGTGGCCGCCGCCGCGCTGCTCGCCTGGATGCGTCCCGGCGCCGCGCAGACCGCCGCCCGCCCGGACTCTCCCCGCTCCGATTCACCGCACGCAGCGCCCGCCGGGCCGCCCATCCGCGAGTCGCGGCCCGGGCTCACTGCCCGCGCACGGGTGCGGCCGGACGCGGCGCGGCACCTGGCGCTGGCTCGCTACCCCGGCGGGCAAATCGTGGACGAACTGCTGGTGGAGCGCCAGAAGCGGCTGCTGTACGACTTCACCATCCGGCCGGCGGGCAACAACGCGCCCCGCGAGGTCCTGGTGAACGCGGCGACTGGCCAGGTGATCGGCGTGCGGCGCAATGCGCCGGCGATCCCCAGGGCGGCGCTGGTGCCGCGCGGCGCGTGAGACGCGGCGGGCGGCTCCGGAGACGGACGAGGAATGGCCCGATGACGGCCGGGGACGCGGTGCGGAGCGGGTGGATGCGGGCGCTTCTCGTGTGGGCGCTGCTGTGCGGGTCGGCGGCGGTCGCCGCGGCCCAGGCGCCTGCGACATTGCCCGCGCTGGGGCTTCCGCTCGTGGAGGTGCCGGTGCCCGCTGGCCAGCGGGGCGACATGCTGGGAGTGCTGCTCACCAGCGACGGCGGGTGGACGCCCGTGAACCGCGTCGTCTCCGAGCGGCTGGCGCAGTCCGGCGTCCCCGTTGTGGCGTGGAACAGCATGCACTACTACCGCACCCCGCGTTCGCCCGACGAGGCGGCGCGGGCGCTGGCGCGGGTGATCGAGCACTACTCGGCCGCGTGGGGCCGGGGGCGCGTGGTGCTGATCGGCTACTCGTTCGGGGCCGACGTGATGCCGTTCCTGGTGAACCGACTGCCCCCCGCGGACCGCGCTCGCATCGCCGGGATGGTGCTGATGGGCTTCGACCGCGACGCGGTGTTCGAGTTCCACTACACCGACTGGCTGGGCAGGTCCGCCGGCCCCGCGTACGCCACGCTGCCCGAGATCCGGCGGCTGGGAGCCGTGCCCACGCTCTGCCTGTACGGCACGGACGACGCGGGCACCGCCTGCACCGCGCACTGGGGTCCCGCGGTGACCGCCGTGGCGCTCCACGCCGGCCACCGCTTCGGCGCCGTGAGCGAAGAGGCCGCGTCGCTGATCGTGCAGGACGTCCGGGCCCTGGCCGCGCGCCCCACCGGCGCCTGACCTCGCCGGCCGGCCGCATCTCCCGAGCACGCGAACGGCCGGACCCCACGCCAGGGTCTGGCCGTTCGTCTTTCAGGGATCCCCGCTTCCACGCCCGATTTCGAGCGGTCGGGGAGGCGGCAGCACTCCAACGGCATGCTCACGCGGAGACGCGGAGAACGCGGAGGAACGGCAGAGAAGCGAGCTGTTCTCCGCGGCTCCGCGCCTCCGCGTGAGGCTTGTCCGTCGGCAGGAGGGGCGGAAGGCGGGATTCGGTCGTTTTTTCGGGAGATGCGGTGCGGCCGACGAGCTTCGGTCGGGCGGAGCCGCGAGCGGACCGTCGCGGGTCCGAAGCGCCTCTGCCGATGTGCGGCGTCGGGTCAGCCGGGGATGGCGAGCGGGGTGGCGGCGGTGCGGGCTGCCGGGGTGGAGGCGGGAGATGCGGGGCGGCGGGCGGAGGCGTGGAGGGCGCGGCCCGTCCACAGCGTCGCGGCGGCGGCGATGGCGAGCGCGCACGCGGCGGGCGCGGCGAAGTGCGGCTGCGTTGGGTCGAGGTTCGGGAACAGCGCGTCGATGAGCAGCAGCGAGCCGTTGAACGCGCCGTGCTGCACCATCCCCGCCCACACCGACCCGGTCGCGCGGAAGGCGAAGCCCATCGTGACGCCCGCCAGGAAGCGCACCAGCATGCCGTTCGCTTCCAGGTGCGCCAGCGCGAACACCGCCGCCGTGAGCACGATGCTGAGCGTGGCGCCCATCCGCCGCTGGAGCGCGCCCTGCAGCCGCCCGCGGAACAGCACCTCCTCGATCACCGGCGCGGCCACGGCCATGGAGAGCGCCAGCGTGACCCAGCCGCCGGGGCGCTTGGCGTAGAGCAGGAACGGGTTCGCCTCTTCGCGGTCCACGATCCAGCCCACGGCCGCCAGCAGCAGGCCGAACGACAGGTTCAGCGCGACGGCGGAGACGGTGAAGGCGGCGATCCAGTGCACGGCGCCGCGCGGTCGGCGAAGCCCGTAGCGGACCCGGCGGCGCAGTCGCGGAAGGCCCTCGCCGCGCAGTGCGTACCACCAGCCGAACGCCGCGACGACTGCCAGCACCCAGAACGGGGCGGCCCAAGTGGGCATGGACAGGAATGGCAGCTCCAGCACGCTCCACAGCATGGCGAGCGTGGCGCACGCCAGCGAGACCGCCACCAGCCCGCGGATGCGGGCGGCGGGCGTGTGCCGTTCGGGGGAGCTTGGAATCATCGGGGTGAGGCTGGGGAAGGGGTCGCCGCGGCGCGACGGTGCCGCGGCGGCTGGCCTTAGTACGCCGCCCGCGCCGCCGGGTTTCGCCCGCGCCTCCGCGCTGGCCCGCGACGCCACGCTCCCGCATCCGCGGAGATGCCTGCGGGCACGCGGGGGAACGGCGGCGGAGCGCGTGGATTCAGCGCATCGGAGAACGAAGCCGATGGTCGGCGGGATGCGCATCTACCGACCTTGGATCTGCTGACCGGCATCTGCCGACCGCATCTACCGACGTTGCGCCTCCCCGAGGACTCGTCGCCGCGGCCGCCGCGCATCCGCCGGGATGTGTCGGATATGCGTGCTGGGGCGGGGATGAGACGTTGCGAGGTCTCTCCTCTCCCGATCCGCCAATGCGGTGCGGCGAAACGACATCGTACGGGAGATGCGCGGCGCCGGAAGAGCGGCGGCGGGGGCGCGGATGGTGCGTTGGAGACGGCCGGCGCGCCGCGGGCGGAAACATACGTGGTGGCGCGTTGGCCCGGGCACCTTCCCGGCCGGGCGGCGGCGGCCTACATTGCGGTCCCGCCCCACCCCCGCGCGCCCCGTGACGCGATACCGGACAGATCCCAGCCAAGCC
>DASRQW010000297.1 GCA_035696245.1 Longimicrobiaceae bacterium
ATGTGCTCCGTGCCCACGTAGTCGTGCTGGAGGCGGATCGCCTCCTCGCGCGCCATGGCGAGGACCTTACGGACCCGGTCGGTAAAATTGTAGTTCATGGCACCCTTTCTTGGCGAAGCAGGCGATCTCTCTCTAGGATGATACTGCGAAAGTCGCTCAGTCCGTGAGGTCGCCGTGCTCCGGCGGCCGGGCCGCGCCCTCGGCGAGGGCACGACGAACGTAGGCAGCGCGGCGGACGTCCGCATCTCCGTCCGGGAGCGCCGATTCGGCTGCCTGCTCGAGGTGTGCGGCCTGGCTGAAGATCATGATCCGGTTCAGCGAGTATACACTGAGCCCGGGTATTAGTTTCAGCCCCACGCCAAGCCTGACGCCGCTCAGAAGGTTCATCACCTCCTCGAAAGAAGCGCTCCTGGCGTGCCTCAGCAGGCCGTACGCCCTCCACACCTTGTCCTCGATCACCACCGGCGCGTCGCGCAGCAGCACGCCCCGCGCCGACGTCTCGTACTGGACCACCTGCTGCACGATCCGCTGCAGGTGGTCGATCAGGTCTTCCTCGCTCTTGCCCAGCGTGGTCTGGTTGGAGATCTGGAAGAAGTTGCCCACGACCTCGCTCCCCTCGCCGTACAGCCCGCGGAAGGTGAGGCCCACCTGCGCGATCCCCTGCAGGACCTTGTTGATCTCCTGCGTGAGCACCAGCCCCGGCAGGTGCATGAGCACCGACGCGCGCAGCCCCGTGCCCACGTTCGTGGGGCACGAGGTCAGATAGCCGAACTCGGGATGGAACGCGTACGGAAGTTTGCTCCCCAGCTCGTCGTCCAGCCGGTCGATCACCCGCCACGCGTCGCGCAGCCGGAAGCCGCCCAGGATGCTCTGGAGCCGAAGGTGGTCTTCCTCGTTGACCATGATGCTCACCGGCCCGTCGTCGCCCATGAGGAGCGCCGCGTCGGTCGCCGGGCCTCCCCCGCTGCCGCCCACCAGCTCGCGGCTCACCAGGTGGCGCTCCACGAGCAGCTGCCGGTCGGTGGCGCCGAGACGGGGGATGAGCAGCGCCGGACCCGCGCGCAGCGACTCCGTGGCGGCGGCGGCCTCGCGCGTGAGGCGCAGCACGGCCTCGCGGTCCGCCGCGTCTGCGCGAACGCCGAAGCGGTGGCCGTGGAGGTTGCGCGCCAGGCGGATGCGCGTGGAAAGCACGATGTCGGCGTTGGGGCCGTCGGCGTGCAGCCAGCCCAGGCCGGCTTCGGGGTCGCGGGGCAGCTTCTGCGTCTCCACGGCTACTCCACCGCTTCCAGGCGGCGGATCTGGTCGCGCAGCGCCGCCGCGCGCTCGAAGTCCTCCTCGTCCACCGCCCGCTGGAGGCTGCGGCGGAGCGAGACGGCGCGCGCGGTGCGGTCCATCTCCGTCGGGTCCGGCGGCAGGTAGACCTTGCCCACGTGCTGCGTACCCCCGTGCAGCTTCCGCAGCAGGCCGCGCAGGCTGCCGTCGAACGTGCTCCAGCAGCGCGAGCAGCCCAGGCGGCCGGTGCGCTTGAAGTCCGCCAGCGTCAGCCCGCAGCCGGGGCACGCGCCCGCGGGGGCCGCCGTTCCCGTCGCACCCGTCTTGCCCATCTGCGCCAGAAAGTCGGCCAGGGGCCCGCTGCCCGCGCCGCCCACGCCCGTCTCCAGGCCCTTGGCGGCCGCGCAGCCCTCGCACAGGTGGCGCGTGGTCATCTGGTCGTTCTCGATCTGCGTGAGGTGGATCGCCGCCTCGTGCTTGCCACAGTTGTCGCACCGCATTCGTTGAAGCCCCTCGCGGGATTGTGCCTCGCGCGCCGCGCCGGAGAGACCGCGCATCCGCATCTGCCGGGCCGCGGCGGCTCGTGCCGCGGCGCTCCGTGCAGTGTTACACCGCGGGCGCTATTCCGGGTCGCCGCTCCCCCGCCCCGCATCTCCCGTCCCAGCTAGGTCCGCAGACGACAGGACCGACGCAGCGGATCGCGCCGGGACCGAAGCTCCGTCCGCGGACAGCGGCAATGCGGCGAGGTCGGCGACGGACGCTTCCTCCGCTGCGGCGGCCATCTCCGCGGCAGGGGCGACGGCGGGGACCAGGTGGCCGCCGTGCAGCCGCAGCACACGCCCGGCGCGGCCGGCGAGCCCCATGTCGTGCGTCACCAGCACCATGGCCGCGCCCTGGATCGCGCTGACGTCGAACAGCATGTCGTGCAGCCGCTCGCTCGTCTGCGGGTCCAGGTTGCCCGACGGCTCGTCCGCGAGCAGCACCACCGGCCGGTTCGCCAGGGCTCGCGCGACGGCCACCCGCTGCTGCTCGCCGCCGGAGAGTTGCGAGGGCTTGTGGTGCAGGCGCCCCTCCAGGCCCACGGACGCGAGCAGCTCCCTCGCGCGGTCCAGCGCCGCGCCGCGCGCGACGCCCTGGATCAGCTGGGGCATCATTACGTTCTCCACCGCGCTGAACTCCCGCAGCAGGTGGTGGAACTGGAAGACGAAGCCGATGGTGGCGCCGCGCAGCTTCGCCAGCTCCTCGTCACCCATGCGGCTCAAGCGCCGGCCGCCTACCTCGACCTCGCCCTCGCTGGGCCGGTCCAGGCCGCCCAGCACGTGCAGCAGCGTGGACTTCCCGGAGCCGCTCTGGCCCACCACCGCGACCGTCTCGCCCGCGAGAATATCAAGATCCACGCCGTCCAGCACGCAGATCGCGGAGCCGTCTCCGCCCACGTACTCCTTGCGCAGGCCCCGCGCCTGCACCGCCGTAGGCACCGCCGCGCCGGGTGCGCCCACGGGGGTCGCCAGCACGCTACTCATGGCGGATCGCGTCGATGGGGGTGAGCCGCGCCGCCTGCATGGCCGGGTAGATGGTCGCCAGAAACGAGATCACCAGCGTGCTGAGCAGGATCATCCCCACGTCGAACAGGTCGAACGCCACGGGGAGATGGCTCACGAAGTAGATGTCACCGGGAATCTTGATCAGCTCGAAATAGTCTAGCGCCCACGTGATGATCCCCCCGCCGATCCCGCCGATGAGCGAGCCGACCGCGCCGATCACCAGGCCCTGGATCATGAAGATGCGCAGCACCTTGCGCGAGCTGAGGCCCATCGACTTGAGCACCCCGATCTCGCGCGTCTTGTCCGCCACCACCATGACGAGCGTCGAGACGATGTTGAACGCGGCGACGATCACGATGAGCAGCAGGATCACGCTCATGGCCAGCTTCTCCAGCTTGAGCGCGGAGAAGAGCGAGGCGTTCATCCGCTTCCAGTCGTCCGTGCGGTACGGAACTCCCAGCTTGGCGACGATGGCGTCGCTCACCGCGTCGGCCTGCAGCGGGTCCGGCGTGCGCACCTCCAGCCCGCTGACCGCGCCGCCCAGGCCGATGAGCTGCTGGGCCGCGGGGATGGTCGTGTACATGAACTTGTTGTCGTACTCGTACATCCCCGTGGTGAAGCGCCCCATCACCTCGAAGCGCCGCATCGTGGGCATCACGCCGCCCGCGGGGTTGATCTTCAGCGCGTTGCCCTGGAACGCGGTGATGGTCACCGTGTCGCCCGGCAGCACGTTGAGCCGCGTCGCCAGCGCGTAGCCGATGAGGATGGGAGGGAGGCCGGACGTCGTGGGGCCGAGGTGCAGCGAGTCCAGGCGGATCTTCTTGACGATGTCCGTGACCGGCGGGCCGGGCGAGGTGGCATCGACCCCGCGCAGGATGCCGCCCTCGGCGTAGCCCGAGCGGTTGGAGACGCCCACCTCGGTGTGGACGAAGGGCGCCGCAGCCAGCACGCCCGGCACCTGGCGCACCTTTTTCATCGCGCCCTGCCAGTCGTCCATGCGCATCCCTTCCCCGTACGTCATCACCCAGATGTGCGGGTTGGTGCCCAGGATCTTGTCGCGCAGGTCCCTCTGGAGGCCCGTCATCACGGAGATGACCACGATCAGCGCCATCACGCCCACCGACACGCCACCGATGGCGATCAGCGTGATGAGCGACAGGAACCGCGTCCCCCGCCGCGAGGCGAGATACCGGCGGCTGATGAACCACTCGATGTTCATCGCCCGCCTCCCGTCGAGGGACGGATGGAAGCAGACGCGAGCGCAACGGGCGATCCGCATCTCCCGAATCCGTCGACGCGCGCACATCCGCTCGGCCGATCCGGATGCGCGGACGAGCGGACGTCCATCGGACGCTCGCCATCTGCCGGCCAGCCGAACCCGCGGGCGACGGTCATTCCGGCCTCAAAGTCGGGAAGAGGATCACGTCGCGGATCGACGGCTGGCCGGTGAGGATCATCGTCAGCCGGTCCACGCCCATGCCGAAGCCGCCGGTGGGCGGCATCCCGTACTCCATCGCGCGGATGAAGTCCTCGTCCATGCCCTGCGCCTCCTCGTCACCCGCGGCTTTCAGCCGTACCTGGGCTTCGAAACGCGACCGCTGGTCGATGGGGTCGTTCAGCTCGCTGTACGCGTTGCACAGCTCCTTGCCGGCGACGATCAGCTCGAAGCGCTCCGTCAGCTCGTCGTTGCCGCGCTTCGGCTTCGCCAGCGGCGACATCTCGCGGGGGTAGTCGGTGATGAAGGTGGGCTGCACCAGCTTCGGCTCCACCAGCTCGCCGAACAGCTCGTCGATCAGCTTCCCCCGCCCCATCGTCTTCACCTCGTCCGCCGAGACGCCGAGGGCACGCACCCGCTCGCCCATCTCCGCGTCCGACAGCGTCTCGACGTCGACCCCGCCGATCTCGCGCAGCGCCTCGTACATCGTGTACCGGGCGTACGGCGGCGCGAAGTCGATCTCCGTCCCGTCCCGCTCCACCCGCGTGGACCCGAAGACCGACATGGCCACGGCGGACAGCATCTCCTCCGTGATCCGCATCACGCCCTCGTAGTCCAGGTACGCGGCGTAGAACTCGAGCATGGTGAACTCGGGATTGTGGAAGCGGTCGATCCCCTCGTTGCGGAAGTCCTTGGAGATCTCGTACACCCGCTCCATCCCGCCCACGATCAGCCGCTTCAGGTACAGCTCGTCCGCGATGCGCAGGTAGAGCTGCATGTCCAACGCGTTGTGGTGCGTCACGAACGGCCGCGCCGCCGCGCCGCCGTACAGCGGCTGGAGCACGGGCGTCTCGACCTCGATGAAGCCGCGCTCGTCCAGGAAGCGCCGCAGCGCCGTCACGATCCGCGCGCGCGTCACGAACACCTCGCGTACCTCGGGATTCACCGCGAGATCGGCGTAGCGCTGGCGGTACCGCGCCTCCACGTCGGTGAAGCCTGAGTAGACCCGGCGCTCGCCCGTCTCCGCGTCCACCTCTTCCTTGCCCATGGGCAGGGGGCGGATGGACTTGGCGAGCAGCGCGAACTCGTCCACCCGCACCGACACCTCGCCCGTGCGCGTGCGGAAGAGCGGGCCCGCGACGCCGATCCAGTCGCCGAGGTCCACCAGGTCTAGCAGCCCGTATGTATCCGCCCCCAGCTGGTTGACGCGGAAGTAGAGCTGGATGCGGCCGGTCCGGTCCGCGAGGTGGACGAAGGTGCTCTTGCCCATGTCGCGCTTGGACACGACGCGGCCTGCGAGGCGCACCACGATCTCCGCCCCGCCCTCGCCTTCCCCGCCGTCCACGAACGCGGCCAAGGCCGACCCCGCGTCGTGCATGGGGTCGAACGAGTACGCGAACGGCTCCACGCCGCGCTCGCGTAACGCCGCAACCTTCTCCAGCCGGTCCCGGCTAACGCGGTCTCTCTCCCCGGCAGTCGCCTGGCTCTCGTCCATCAGTGGTGTTCCTTCCCGAACTCCCGGAGATATGCGTGGATGAACGGGTCCAGGCCGCCGTCCATCACCTTCTGCACGTCGGGGATCTTCAGCTCCGTGCGGTGGTCGTTGACCATCGTGTACGGCTGGAAGACGTACGAGCGGATCTGGCTCCCAAACGCGTTGTCGGTCTTGGTGCTCTCGAACTTCGCCTTCTCGGCCTCCTGCTCCTCCAGCGCCTTCTGGTACAGGGCCGCTTTCAGCATCTTCATGGCCGTCGCGCGGTTCTTGTGCTGCGAGCGCTCCTGCTGGCAGGCGACTACGAGCCCGGACGGAAGGTGCCGGAGACGGACGGCGGACGAGGTCTTGTTGACGTGCTGCCCGCCGGCGCCGGAAGCGCGGTACACGTCCATCTCGATGTCCTCGTCGCGCAGCTCGATCTCAATGGTGTCGTCCACGCTCGGGTAGAGGAACACCGAGGCGAACGACGTGTGCCGCCGCGCCGCGCTGTCGAACGGGGAGATGCGCACCAGGCGGTGCACCCCGCGCTCCGCCTTGAGGTAGCCGTAGGCGTACTGCCCGCGCACCTCCAGCGTGGCGCTCTTGATGCCCGCCTCCTCGCCCTCCTGCCGGTCCATCAGCTCCACGTCGAAGCCGTGGCGCTCGCCCCAGCGCACGTACATGCGCAGCAGCATCTCGGCCCAGTCCTGGCTCTCCGTGCCGCCGGCGCCGGGGTGGATGGTGAGGATGGCGTCGCGGTGGTCGTCTGGCCCCTGGAGCATGGTGCGCAGCTCCAGGTCCTCCAGCTTGGTGCCGACCTCCTCGACCTCCTTCTCCACCTCGGCCGCCATGCCGGCGTCGTCCTCCATCTCCAGCAGGTCCAGCATCTCGCCCAGGTCGTCCACCTTACCCGAAAGCTGGGCCCAGGGGTCCGTCCACAGCTTGAGCTGGTTCGCGTCGGCGATCACGGCGCGCGCGGCCTCCGCGTCGTTCCAGAACGACGGGTCGGCCATGCGGGCCTCCAGCTGCCTCAGCTGCTCGTGCTTGCCGTCGAAGTCAAAGAAACCCCCTCAGCTCGTCGAGCCTTGCGCGGTAGGCGGCCAGTGTGGGGCGCATCTCGTCACTCATCTGTTCCGTCCGCTCTCTGTGCCGGTAGCAACGACAAGGGCCGTCCGGAAGGGACGGCCCCAGTGACCTGTTCTACAACGAATATACCCCGCTTCGCAAGCCCAGGCAATTCCGCGGTCGGGGTGCGGCGGGCGGTCAGAAGATGGCGTGCCCCTTCGCCAGGATCTCGTTCAGCGCCTCGCGGAAGTGCGGCGTGGAGCGGGCCAGGTCGGCGCCCACCTGCTCCACGTACTCCTCCCAGCTCTTCTTGATCTCGTCCATGAACTCGCGCTTGAGCGTGCCCGCCGCCAGCGCCGTGTCGCGCCGCTCCGGGTGGTACGTCACGATGTCGCTCACCAGCGCCCGCGCCAGCCGCCGCGCCTTCTGTGCGGGATCCGTGGACCCGAACGACGGCGGCGGCCGCTTGACGGGCGCCGCGGCCGGAGCGCTCACGGGAGCCGCCGCGGGCGCGCTCGGCGCAGGAGATGGAGCCGCGACCGGCTGGGCCGGAGGCGCGGGCCGGGGCTGAGTGGGCGTCGCGGCCTGCGCGACGGCGGGCACGACGGGAGATGCGCTCGGGGCCGGCACTGGTGCGGACGGAGACGACGGGGCGGACACGGGAGATGCCACCGCGGGAGTCGCCGGCACGATCTCGGCCGCCGGGCTCGCGACTGCGGGCGTCTCGGCGGAGACGGGAGACGCCCCCGCCGTCGCCGTCGATGCGGTCGACGCTGCCTGGGCGGCCGATGCGGCGCCGGCCGCCACCGGGGCGGTGGCGCCAGCCGGGACGCCGATCTCGAACACGCCGCGGCAGATGGAGCAGCGCGCACGCACCCCGCCCGCTGGGATCTTCTGCGGGTCCACGCGGAAGACGGTGTTGCAGTGCGAGCATTGAGCGTTCATCGGTTCGAACCCCGCAAGCGTGTCGTCTGGAAGCCCCGGCCGTGCAGGCGCAGGGCGGAGTGTCTGGGGAGGTCCTGCCCAGCTATGCGCCGGCCGCCGCCGTCTCCGGGGCGCCAGCCGCGGCGTCCTCGGCCGAGGGGCGGTCGGAGCGCCGGTCCACCACGTAGATCGAGCCGGAGAAGGTCTTGGCGTACGCCTTCATCTCCGTCGCCAGCTCGCTGATCTGCGCCGTGTGCGTGAACGTGCGGTGCTCGTTCGTCACCACCCCGATCGACAGCGTCATCAGCGGCACCTTGTACATCTCCCCGCGGCGGTCCTTGCCCATGAAGAACCCCTGCTCGCGGTCCTCCGGCTGGTACTGGTACGGAATCAGCTCGTTGAACACCGAGATCACCTCCTCGCAGCACACCCGGAAGTCGTCCAGCGGCGCGTTGAAGATGAAGTCGTCCCCGCCGATGTGGCCCACGAACGCGTGCGGCGAGTGCGCCAGCACGATCTCGCGCAATATGCGCGAGAGGATCAGGATGACGCGGTCGCCGTTGTTGTAGCCGTAGCGGTCGTTGAACTCCTTGAAGTGGTCCAGGTCCGCATAGCACACCGCGAACCTCTCGCCCTTCCGCAGCCGCTCGCCGATGTCGCGCTCGATCTGCACCGTGCCCGGCAGCAGCGTGGTGGGGTGCACGCTCACATCGCGCTCCGCCCGCGCCACCGCCATCTTCAGCCGCAGCGCGAACTCCCGCGGCGAAAGTCCGTCCACCAGCACCTCGTCCGCCCCCGCCTCCAGCGCCGCAGCCGCGCCCTCATGCCCCTGCTCCGCCATGTACATGACGATGGGGATCACCGACGTGAACGCCTCGCGCTTCATGGTGGTGCACAGCGCGATCGCGCCCTCCGCCGGGTCCGTCGCGTCGACGACGAGCGCGGCCGGGTACACGCGGCCCGCGCGCACGCGCACGTCGCTCGCGTCCTGCAGCTCCAGCACGGGAAAGTCCGAAGCTCGCGCGAACTCCTGGACGGCCGCGGGAACCGGGCGGCCGTGGGGGGAGAAGTGCAGCAGGACGCGTTGGGGCATGGAGTCGCTTCGCCGGGGCTGGGGGGTCGGTCCGGAATACTATCCGCGGGTGCGGAGAGTGTCAAACGTAGTCCGGCTCTTCTGCGGAGGCACCCGGCGGCGAGGCGGGACGCGTCCGGTGGAGAGGATAAGAGCCCGCGCGCCGGGGGCAAAAGTTGCGCGCACAGGCAAGGAGTAGCGGCGGCGGGTGCGACGCCTGCCGCCCGCGGAAAGGCGGCGGCTGGCGCGCCACGTCAGAGAGGCGAGGCCTCGTCGATCAGCAGGATCGGCACGCCGTCGCGCACTTCGTAGCGGAGCCGGCAGTTCTCGCACACCAGCGCTTCCGGCT
The DNA here is from genome assembly GCA_035696245.1 of Longimicrobiaceae bacterium. Taxonomy (NCBI): domain Bacteria; kingdom Pseudomonadati; phylum Gemmatimonadota; class Longimicrobiia; order Longimicrobiales; family Longimicrobiaceae; species Longimicrobiaceae bacterium. The sequence continues at coordinate 9,136 of DASRQW010000297.1, forward strand.
CCTCCTCGTGCACCAGGTCGCCTTTGCACTTGGGGCACACCAGGAGGTCGAGCAACCATTGTTCCATGACCGTCACTGCTCCGCTTTGGGAAGGTTGAAGCCGAGGCGCTGAAGCGACAGCGGGTCCTTGCGCCAGCGCGGCAGCACCTTGACCCACAGGTCCAGGTACACGGGCGCGTCCACGAACGCCTCGATCTTCTGCCGCGCCGCCGAGCCGAGACGCTTGATCGCCGCCCCACCCGAGCCGATGAGGATCGCCTTCTGCGTGGGCCGCTCCACGAAGATGGTGCAGCGGATGTATATCGGAGAATCACTCTCGCGGTACTCATCTACACGCGCCGCAATGCTGTACGGGATTTCCTTCTCGTAAAGCTCGAACACAGTCTCGCGCACCAGCTCCGACACGAAGAACCGCACCGACTGCGAGGAGACGTCGTCCTCCGGGTACAGGAACGGCGACACGGGCAGCCGCCGAACCACCTCGTCCCGCAGCGCGTCGACCCCGGCGCCGGTCTTCGCCGACACCTCCATCGCCTCGCGCCCGAACGTCTCCGTCGTCCACGCCTTCACGCGGCGCCGCTTCTCGGCCGTCGCCAAGTCGGACTTGTTCGATACGACGACCAGGTTGGAGTGCCGGCGCACCAGCTCCATCACCTCGTCGGTCAGCACGGGCACGTCGCCCGCCGCGTCCACGAGCAGCAGCAGCACGTCGGCCTCGCCGATCACCTCCACCGCCGCATGCATCATCGCCTTGTGCAGCAGGTATCGCGGGTCCACCAGGCCGGGCGTGTCCAGGAAAACCATCTGCACGCCGTCGCGCGTGTCGATTCCCAGCACGCGCTCGCGCGTGGTCTGCGCGAACGGCGTCACGATGCTGAGCTTCTGCTCCACCATGCAGTTCATGAGCGACGACTTGCCCGCGTTCGGCAGCCCGATCAGGGCCACGTACCCCGCGCGCGTCTCGTCCCCACCCTGCTCCATCACCTCTTCGCTTGATTCCATGCCGCGAATCTACCCCCGAAATTCAACCCGCCGCAACCTCTCCGTCCAATTGCGGCAGGTATGACGGCCATGTCTGTAGATGAACACCACCCTTCGGCAGATGAACAGCCGGCGACCCACGGCTGTCCTCCGCACCTCGGCCGATGTGTGGCGGGCGATGAACCTGGCGCGGGGATTAGCGGACGTGCGGCGCTCTTCGGAATGTCCGACGCCGATCACGCTTCCATCTCCATCGATGCGAGACCTCACGCGGCTCGCCGCACTCCGACGAGGTATCTGCCCAACGCAACAAGCCCGTCCCGATCGAGGAGATCGGAACGGGCAGGTTGTGTAGGGTAGGCCGGCGGCGCCGTACTCTCCCACCGGGTGGCCCCGGCAGTACCATCCGCGCAGCGGGGCTTAACTTCCGAGTTCGGGATGGGA
>DASRQW010000298.1 GCA_035696245.1 Longimicrobiaceae bacterium
ACCACGCCGCGGCCCCAGCGCTGCACGGCCACGTAGGTCACCTTCGCGCCCTCGTCTGCGAACAGCTCCGCCGCGCTCACGGAGAGCGTCTGCCGGTCAAGGTCGCCGCTCGCCAGCTCGTCCACGATCGTCACCTCGGACCCGCGCTCGGCCACCACGAGGGTGCGGCCGAACACGGTCGTGCCTGCATCGCCGATCCAGCGGTACGAGCGCACGGGCACGTCCACCTTCACGCCCGCGGGCACGTACACGAACAGCCCGCCCGTCCAGAACGCCCCGTTCAGCGCCGCGAACTTGCCGTCCTCCTCGGTCAGCGCCGTGCCCAGCCAGCGCTGCACCAGCTCCGGCCGCTCGCGCACCGCGGCTTCCAGAGACGTGAAGACGACGCCCTTCGCCTCCAGGTCCGCCGGCATCTCGCGGAGAACGACCGACGCGTCCACCTGCGACAGGCGGGCCGACGTCTGGCCGGACTCGCCGATGATCTCGCGAAGGCCGGCCGGCAGCGCCTCGGCCGATGCCACGGGCGTGCGCTCGTCCGCCAGGGCCAGCGCGTCCAGCTTGAGCAGGCGGCCGATGTCGGTGTAGCGCCAGTCCTCCGCGCGGATGCTGGGGGTGGGCGTGGCGGCGAAGGTGCCGTACGCCGCCAGGCGCGCCTCGCGCAGCCACTCGGGCTCGCCCTTGCGGGCGGCGAGGATCTCCACCTGGTCGCGGGTGAACGCGCCCACCTTCTCCGCGGGGGCGGTCGCCGTGCTGTCTGCCATTGTGTCTCCGGTCCGTCGTATCGTTTTCAAGACGGAAGGCTCTTCGCGCATCCGTCGTCAATTCCAGATGGGCACTCGTCGGAAACGGCGGAACATCGTTTGGGCGAATGCCGGCAGGCCGGCACCGCGCTCTATTCGCCAGGACACGAAACTACCGTGTCCAGGCGAACGGAGCCGCGAAACCGCCCGCGTCTCCGCCCTTCGGGTCACGATCGCTTTCGCGGGCGTCCGCAGCGCCCTCGCATCCCCGTCCACCACCTCGGCGGATGCGCACGGGACGCGACCGCATCACCCGTCCGTGCCCCGGCCATCACCCCGGCCGAAGCGGCGGATGCGATGAATCGCACCCCGACCGGCCGTACCATCGTCCCTCGTCCGAGACGATGTAAGCGGGGTTAGTCCGCGAAGGCGGACTTTGCGCAGTCGTTGCCGCGGTTTCAACCGCCAGGCCGGCCGGGGCGCTTCGCATCTCCCGAAGCACCCCGGCCGAGCCGGTCTACATCAGCCGACCGAGCCTTCCATCTCCAGCTCGATCAGGCGGTTCAGCTCCACCGCGTACTCCAGCGGGAGCTCCTTGGCGATGGGCTCGATGAAGCCGCGGACCACCATGGTGGCCGCCGCGTCCTCGCTCAGGCCGCGCGACATGAGGTAGAAGAGCTGCTCGTCGCCGATCTTGCTGACGGTTGCCTCGTGGCCGATGCTGGCGTGCTCTTCCTCGATCTCGATGTACGGGTACGTGTCGGTGCGGGCCTGCTCGTCCAGCAGCAGCGCGTCGCACTCCACGTTGCTCTTCACGTGGTGTGCGCCCTTCTCCACCTTCAGCAGCCCGCGGTACGACGAGCGCCCGCTGCCCTTGCTGATGCTCTTGCTCACGATGCGCGAGCTGGTGTACGGCGCCATGTGGATGACCTTGCCGCCCGCGTCCTGGTGCTGCCCCTCGCCCGCATAGGCGATGGAGAGCACCTCGCCGCGCGCGCCCTCGCCCATGAGGTAGCACGACGGGTACTTCATGGTCAGCTTGCTGCCCAGGTTGCCGTCCACCCACTCCATGGTGCCGTTCTTGGCCACCATCGACCGCTGGGTCACCAGGTTGTACACGTTGTGCGACCAGTTCTGGATGGTCGTGTAGCGGCAGCGCCCGCCCTCCTTGACGATGATCTCGATCACGCCGGAGTGGAACGAGTCGTTGCTGTACGACGGCGCCGTGCAGCCTTCGATGTACTGCACCTCGGCGCCCTCGTCCACGATGATCATGGTGCGCTCGAACTGGCCCATGCTCTCCGCGTTGATGCGGAAGTAGGCCTGGAGCGGCATGTCCAGCTTCACGCCCTTGGGGATGTAGACGAACGACCCGCCGGACCAGACGGCGCTGTTCACGGCGGCGAACAGGTTGTCCTGGTAGGGCACCACCGTGCCGAAGTGCTCGCGCACGATGTCTTCGTGGTCGCGGAGGCCGTCGTCCATCCCCTTGAAGATGACGCCGGCGTCCTCCCACTCCTTCTTGAGCGAGTGGTACACGACCTCGCTCTCGTACTGGGCGCCCACGCCCGCCAGGATCTTGCGCTCCTGCTCGGGGATGCCCAGCCGCTCGAACGTGTTCTTGATGCCCTCGGGCACCTCGTCCCACGTCTTCCCCACCTTCTCGCTGGGGCGGATGTAGAAGAAGATCTCGTCGAAGTTCAGGCCCGACAGGTCGCCGCCCCAGGTGGGCCACGGCCGCTTCAGGGCGTGCTTCAGCGCCTTGAGGCGATACTTGAGCATCCACTCCGGCTCGCCCTTCTGGGCCGAGATGTGGCGGACGATGTCCTCGTCCAAGCCCTTGCGGCTCTTGAAGAGGTAGTTCTCCTCGTCGCGGAAGCCGTACTTGTATTCGTCGAGCCCAAGCTCGGCTACGCTGTCGTTCACCGGCATCGGAATGCCTCCTCTGTCTTCGTGATTCGGGCCTGGGACGGTGGCGCGGCGGGCGCCGCCCCTCGTCGCGAGGTCAGACCGCTCCCGCCGTCTCCGTCCGGACCCAGTCGTACCCCTTCTCCTCCAGCTCCAGCGCCAGCTCGGCCCCGCCGGTCATGATGATCCGGCCGCTCACCATCACGTGCACCTTGTCGGGCGTGATGTAGTTGAGCATGCGCTGGTAGTGCGTGATGAGCAGCACCGTCAGCTCGTTACGCTCGGCCTTGATGGTGTTGATGCCGCTGGTCACGATCTTGAGCGCGTCGATGTCCAGGCCCGAGTCGGTCTCGTCCATCACCGCCAGGACCGGCTCCAGCATGGCGAGCTGCAGGATCTCGTTGCGCTTCTTCTCGCCGCCGCTGAAGCCCTCGTTGACCGAGCGGGCCGCGAACGCGGGGTCCATCTCCAGCATGCCCATGCGGCCTTCCAGCTCGTCCTGGAAGTCGAAGATGTCGATGTCGCCGCCGCGCTTGGCGTTCAGCGCCGTGCGCATGAAGTTGGCGACCGACACGCCGGGGATCTCCACCGGGTACTGGAAGGCCAGGAAGATGCCGGCGCGCGCCCGCTCGTCGGGCTGCATGTCCAGCACGCTCTGCCCGCGGAACAGGATCTCGCCGTCGGTCACCTCGTAGGCCGGGTGGCCCGAGATCACCTTGCTGAGCGTGCTCTTGCCGGAGCCGTTGGGCCCCATGATCGCGTGGATCTCGCCCTCGTTCACTTCCAGGTCCACACCCTTCAGGATCTCGGTGCCGTCCTCGGCGATCTCGGCGTGCAGGTTGGTGATCTTGAGCAGCGGTTCGGCCATCTATCTTCTCCTCGTGGGAAGCCGGGCGCGGAGCCGGCCGGTCTGGGTGGCTCTGGGGGAGCCTCGTTCTCGTAAACACCGCATCTCGGACGGCGCTGGCCACCTGGCGACGCTTCCAAGAATGATTCTTCTTATCAAGCCGGAACGTACGCCCGCGCCGGGGCAAAGTCAAGCCGGACGGAGAGGCCGTGGAGGAGGTTTCCCGGCCTCTCCGCGCCTCGTCCGCGGTGCGTTCCGGCGCCCGTTGC
>DASRQW010000299.1 GCA_035696245.1 Longimicrobiaceae bacterium
GGTTATGAACTACAACTTTACAGACCGCGTCCGGAAGGTGCTCGCGATGGCGCGCGAGGAGGCGATTCGGCTCCAGCACGACTACGTGGGGACGGAGCACATCCTCCTGGGGCTCATCCGCGAGGGCGAGGGCGTGGCCGCGGCCGTGCTCAACAACCTGGCGGTGGACCTGGAGCAGGTGCAGGAGAAGGTCGAGGAGTCGGTGCGCCGCGGCAAGGCGACCATCGCCCTGGGCGAGCTGCCGTACACGTCGCGCGCCAAGAAGGTGCTGGAGTTCGCCATGGCCGAGGCCCGCGAGCTCAACCACTCGTATGTGGGCACCGAGCACCTGCTGCTCGGCCTGCTCCGCGAGGAGAAGGGCATCGCCGCCGAGGTGCTGGGGCAGCTGGGGGTGACGCTGGAGGACGCGCGCCGCGAGACGCTCAAGCTCCTCGGCAGCGAGCCCAACGCGCCGACGGCGACCAGCAGCAGCAGCGGCTCGTCCACCAGCAGCGGCGGCACGCCCAAGGGCGAGAAGAAGAGCAAGACGCCGGCGCTGGACCACTTCTGCCGCGACCTCACCGAGCTGGCGCGGCAGGGCGAGCTGGACCCCACCATCGGCCGCGCGGAAGAGATCGAGCGGGTGATGGAGATCCTCTCGCGGCGCAAGAAGAACAACCCCGTGCTCATCGGCGAGCCCGGCGTGGGCAAGACGGCCATCGTGGAGGGCCTCGCCCAGCTGATCGCCGAGGGCAAGTGCCCGGATTCGCTCCGCGACTACCGCGTGCTGTCGCTCGACATGGCCGCGGTGATCGCAGGAACGAAGTATCGCGGCCAGTTCGAGGAGCGGCTCAAGGCGGTGATGAACGAGATCTCGCAGAACAAGCAGATCATCCTCTTCATCGACGAGCTGCACACCCTGGTAGGCGCGGGCGCGGCCGAGGGCGCGATCGACGCCAGCAACATGCTGAAGCCGGCGCTGGCGCGCGGCGAGCTGCAGTGCGTGGGCGCCTCGACGCTGAACGAGTACCGCAAGTACATCGAGAAGGACGGCGCGCTCGAGCGCCGCTTCCAGACCGTCGCGGTGGACCCCCCGTCGATCGACGAGGCCATCGAGATCGTGAAGGGGCTGCGCACGCACTACGAGGAGCACCACCGCATCAAGATCACCGACGAGGTGATCGACGCTTCGGTGCGCCTCTCGGAGCGCTACATCACCGACCGGTTCCTGCCGGACAAGGCCATCGACGTGATCGACGAGGCGGGCGCGCGCGCCCGGCTGGCCACGCAGGTGCCGCCGCCCGAGGTGTCGGACCTGAAGAAGGACCTGGAGAAGCTGGCGCAGAAGAAGGACGAGTCCATCCGCGACCAGGACTTCGAGCGCGCGGCCGAGCTGCGCGACCACGAGCGCGAGCTCCAGCGCCGCATCCAGGAGCGCGAGAAGGCGTGGGAGGAGGAGCGCCGCACCAATCGTCCCGCCCTGACGGAGGAGGACGTGGCGTTCATCGTCTCGCGCTGGACGGGCATCCCCGTCACGCGCCTCAAGCAGGCGGAGACGGCGCGCCTGGTGGGCATGGAGGCGGAGCTGCACAAGCGCGTGGTGGGCCAGGACCGGGCGATCCAGGCGATCTCGCGGGCCATCCGCCGCTCGCGCGCGGGGCTCAAGGACCCGCGCCGCCCCATCGGCTCGTTCATCTTCGCCGGCCCGACCGGCGTCGGCAAGACGGAGTTGGCGCGTGCGCTGGCGGAGTTCATGTTCGCGGACCGCAACGCGCTGATCCGCGTGGACATGAGCGAGTACATGGAGAAGTTCTCGGTCTCCCGGCTCATCGGGGCCCCTCCGGGGTACGTGGGCTACGAAGATTCGGGGACGCTCACCAAGGCGGTGCGGCGCAAGCCCTACTCGGTGGTGCTGCTCGACGAGATCGAGAAGGCGCACCCCGACGTGTTCAACATCCTCCTCCAGGTCCTGGACGAAGGCCACCTGACCGACAACTACGGCCGGGTGATCGACTTCAAGAACACGGTCATCATCATGACCAGCAACCTGGGCGCGCGCGACATCGGCAAGGGGAAGGGGCTGGGCTTCCACACCCAGTCCGACCAGTCGTCGTTCGACCGCATGGAGGAGAAGGTCAAGGAAGAGATCGATCGGGCGTTCAACCCGGAGTTCATCAACCGGCTGGACGACTCCATCGTGTTCCACCCGCTCACGCGGGAGCAGATCGGGCAGATCATCCACAACCTGCTCGCCGAGGTGGAGGGCCGGCTCAAGGAGGAGGAGCTGACGCTCAAGCTCACCGACGGGGCCGTGGACTTCATGATCGAGCACGGGTACGACGAGAAGTTCGGCGCGCGGCCCATCCGCCGCGCCATCCAGCGCTACCTGGAGGACCCGCTGTCGGAGAAGATCCTCTCCGCCGAGTTCTCGCCCGGCGACGAGATCGCGGTCTCGGTGGCCGACGACAAGCAGTCGCTGGCGTTCCAGGTGCCTTCTTCAACCACGAAGACGTGATGCTACGGGTAGGAAGACACATGGCACGGGGGGCCGCTCCGGCGGCCCTCCTCGCCCTCGCCCTCTGCGCGACTCTCCCCCGCGCCGCCCACGCCCAGAACCCCACGAACCCCGCTCCCGACGCAGCCGGCCCCGCCGGCCTGGTCGTGGACACCGTGATCGTGCGCGGCAACGCGCGCCTCTCCGAGGCGGCGGTGCGGGGCGAGACGGGCATCCGCAAGGGCGACGTGGTGGCGGGCGAGGGGATCCAGCACCTGATCCGGCACCTGATGGACTCCGGCAACTACGAGTCGGTGCAGGTGGCGGTGCGCGGCGCGGACCAGGGCCACGGCGCGCTGATCGTGTCGGTGGTGGAGCGGCCCATGATCAGCACCATCGAGTTCCGCGGCCTGAGGACGGTGAGCGGCAAGACGGTGCGCGACACGGTGAAGCTGAAGGAGAACGCCCCGCTCGACCCGCAGAAGGTGGCCGCGGCGCGCGCCATGGTGGCGTCGCTCCTCGCCAAGCATGGCGTCCAGCTCGTCTCCATCGACACGTCGCTGCTGGCCACGCCGGGACAGCCGTACTCGCGCCGCCTCGTCTTCGACGTGCACGAGGGCAACCGCCTGGCCATCTCGCAGATCGCGTTCGTGGGCAACCACGCCTTCACGAACGAGGAGCTGGCGGCGGCGCTGAAGACCCGCAAGGAGGGCTTCTGGTGGTTCCGCTCGGGCCGCTTCGACCGCGAGACGTTCGACACGGACCTGCGCGAGAGCCTGCCCAGCTTCTACGGCGCGCACGGCTACATCGACTTCGCGGTGGTGGGCGACACGCTGATCGTGGACCCGGCGACCGGCAAGGCGCGGCTCCAGGTGGAGGTCGCCGAGGGGGCGCAGTACCGGCTGGGCGAGTTCCGCATCGCAGGCAACTCGCGCTTCCCCACCGACGACCTGACGAAGCTCTTCACGGTGCAGCACCGCTCCGTGCTGGGCCTGCCGTTCGGCGGCACCAGCGAGCGCGAGAAGGGCGAGGTGTTCGACCGCGCGGCGCTGGACGACGCGACGCGCCAGGTGCAGCAGATGTACCGCAACGAGGGCTACCTGTACGCGCAGGTGGAGCCCATCGTGGACCGGGTGCCGGCCACCGCCGCGGGCGAGCAGCCTACGGTGAACGTGACGTGGGCCATCTCGGAGCGCAGCCCGTTCTACATCCGCCGCATCTCGTTCGTGGGCAACAGCACCACGCACGAGAACGTGATCCGCGACCGCCTGTGGATCGTTCCCGGCGACGTGTACAACGAGGACGCGGTGCTGCAGAGCTACCAGGCCATCAACGGCCTGGGCTTCTTCGAGACGCCGCTGCCCACGCCCGACATCCTGCCCATCCCGGACAGCGGGCAGGTGGACATCGTGTTCCACGTGAAGGAGAAGCAGACGGGGAACATCAACTTCGGCACGGTGATCGGCGGCGGCTACAACGGCAGCTCGGGCGGGTTCTCGGGCTTCCTGGGGTACTCGCAGCCCAACCTGTTCGGCCAGGGCAAGCAGGCCAACCTGCGCGTGGAGTACGGCTACGGCCGCAGCAGCTTCGAGGCTTCGTACTCGGACCCGGCGCTGTGGGGCACGCGCAACTCGGGCAGCATCTCGCTCTTCCGCACGGGCGACCGGTACTTCAACGCCGACAACGGGCGGCGGGTGCGGACCGGCGGCTCGGTTCAGTTCGGCGCCCCGGTGCCGGGGCTGCTGCGGACGCGTGCCTTCCTGGGCTACACGCTGAGCCGCACGCACCTGGTGGCGGCCGACAACAGCTGCCTGAACTCCACCAACGTGTTCTGCGAGAACGACGCGCTGGCGAGCACGCTGTCGCTGGCGGTGACGCGCGACACCAAGAACCACCCGCTCTTCCCCACGGCGGGCACGCGCCAGTCGGTGTCGGTGGCGCAGACGGGCGGGCCGCTGGGCGGCGACGGCAACTTCCAGAAGGTGACGAGCGAGCTGGAGTGGTGGGTGCCGGTGAGCAAGATCGGCTCGGGCCCGCACCCCATCCGCACGGCACTGGGCCTGGAGGCGCACACCGGCCTCAACTTCGGCAACGTGTCGCTCTTCCCGTTCGAGCGCTTCTACGTGGGTGGCACGCAGTTCGGCCAGCCGCTGCGCGGGTACAAGGAGCGCACGATCACGCCGTTCGGCTTCAACGAGCAGTGCGAGAACAACTTCGTGACGTCGTGCCTGGGTGACGCCTTCCTCACGGTCACGGGCCAGTACGCCTTCCGCGTGAACGACAACCTGTCGCTGCAGCTCTTCGGCGACGCGGGCAACGTGTGGAGCGACGTGCAGCACGTGGACCCCACCAAGCTGTTCCGCAGCGCGGGCGTGGGCGTGACCATCGTGACGCCGTTCCTGGGCGCCATCGGCATCGACACGGCGTACGGCTTCGACAAGCCCACGCCGGGCTGGGAGGTCCACTTCAAGCTCGGCTCCGGCTTCTAGCAGTCCCGCGGGGCGGCGGCCTCAAGGCCCTCGCCCCGCTTCTCCGGCGGCGGCCCGCTCCGGGCCGCCCCGTTCATTTCCCCTTCGGAGTGCAGCAATGAAGCGTGTTCTTTCGTGCGGTGCCTTCGCCGCACTGGCGATGATGGTGATGGGCGCGACGCAGGCTGCCGCGCAGGCGGCGGCTCCGGCCGGTCCGCTCAAGATCGGCTACGTGAACTCGCAGCGCGTGCTGGCCGAGGCCCCGGCCGCGGTGCAGGCGCAGCGCGCGCTGGAGACCGACATGGCGCGCTACAAGGCGCAGGCCGACTCGCTGGGCCGCGCTATCGAGGCGGCCCGCGCGGCGTACCAGCGCGAGCAGCCCACGCTGACGCCGGCCGTGCGCACCCAGCGCGAGACGGCGCTCCAGCAGCGCTTCGAGGCCTACCAGCAGCAGGTCGCGCAGATCGAGCAGACGGCGCAGCGCCGCCAGTCCGAGGTCGTGGACCCGGTGATGAAGCAGATCAACGGCGTGATCGACCAGATGCGCACCGAGGGCGGCTACACGCTGATCCTCGACTCGTCCACCGGCGTGATGCTTAGCGCCGACCCCGCGCTGGACATGACCGCGCAGGTGCTCACGCGCCTTCGCGGCGCCGCCCCGGCGGCCCCGGCCTCGCACTGAGGCACCGGGCGGGATAGTTTGAAGGCGCCCGCGGCCCACCGGCCGCGGGCGCCTTCGCTTTTTTCTGCCGGCCGATGCGGCGCGTCTTTCAGACAGCACAGCGTCGGCCGAGAGCATCGGACGTTGTCGGGTGATGCGAGGCCGCCCCGCGATGATGCGGACGCGGGTTACGAGGAACCGGGATGGAGTGACGATGGCGCAGCTGACCATTGCCGAGGCGGCGCGGGCCGCAGGGGGTGAGCCGTTCGGCGACGAAGGGCGCGTGGTGACGGGCGTGGCACCGCTGGACGAGGCCGGGCCGGAGCACCTGTCGTTCGTTGCAAACCCGAAGTGGTTCGCATACATTCACTCCACTCGCGCCGGGGGGGTGCTGGTGCCCCGCGCCGCCGCGCTGGAGCTGCCGGAAGGATTGAGCGGCGTGCGCGTCGCGGACCCGCACGCCGCGCTCGCGCACATCCTCCCGCTGCTGTACCCGCCGGCCCCCGTGCCCGCGGGAGTGCACGTCACCGCGGTGCTGGGCGAGGGCGTGACCGTGGGCGAGGGCGCCAGCGTGGGCCCGTACGCGGTGATCGGCGAGGGCACGACGCTCGGCGCGCGCTGCCGGATCGCGGCGCACGCGGTGGTGGGGCAGGGATGCACGGTGGGCGACGACGCGACGGTGCACCCACACGCCACGGTGTTCGACGGGGTGTGGATCGGCCCGAGGGCCATCATCCATTCCGGTGCGCGGATCGGCAAGGAGGGCTTCGGCTTCGTCTTCGAGAACGGCGGGCACCGCAAGGTTCCGCAGGTGGGCGGCTGCCGCATAGGCGCCGACGTGGAGGTGGGGGCCAACACCACCATCGACCGCGGCTCCATCGGCGACACGGTGATCGGCGACGGGACGAAGATCGACAACCTCGTGCAGATCGGCCACAACTGCCGCATCGGGCGGCACGTGATCATCGTGTCGCAGGTGGGCATCTCCGGCAGCACGAAGGTGGGCGACGGCGCGGTGCTGGGCGGGCAGGCGGGGGTGGGCGGGCACCTGGAGATCGGCGCCGGCGCCCGGATCGGCGCCCAGGGCGGGGTTACGGCCGACGTGCCCGCGGGCGCCACCGTCTCCGGCTATCCCGCGCGGCCGCACCAGGAAGCGCTCCGCGCCCAGGCCGCGCTGTTCAAGCTGCCCGCGCTCGTCAAGCGCATCCGCGAGATCGAACGCGCCGTCCTCGGCCCGAGATCCTCAACGGACGAGTAGCCGGCGACCGGAGCTCGATTCAGGTCGCAGTCGATGTTCGCCGGGCGATGAGTCTGCCGAGACGCGTCGGCACCGCGGACCGTAGGGGTGCGATTCATCGCATCCGCGCGGACACGATGATGCGGCCGAAGCGCGAAGACGCCGCGCCGTTAGTCCGCGCAGGCGGACTTTGCGCCGTCGTTGCCGCGGTTTCAACCGCCGCGCTCCCGCATCTGCCGAGACGCCCGAGGAACGCGCTGCGGATGCGCATCGGCCCAGGTGATGCGAGGCCGTACATCCACCGATCCACCGAACCCGCCGCGCCGGAGTGCCGCACGGCGGTCCAGACGAGATAGATGACGACTCCGAGACAGAACACCATCGCCCGGCCGGGCGAGATGGAGGGCGTGGGGCTGCACACCGGGTGCGACTCGCGCCTGCGCCTGCTGCCCGGCGCGGTGAACACGGGCATCGTGTTCCGCCGCATGGACATGGACGGCCAGCCCGAGGTGCCCGCGCACGTGAGCCACGTGGTGAGCACCGACCGCGGCACCACCATCGGCCTGGGCGAGGCGAAGGTGCACACGGTGGAGCACCTGCTCTCGGCCGTGGTGGCGCACGGCGTGGACAACCTGGTCGTGGAGCTGCACGGCGCCGAGCCGCCCGCGGCCGACGGCAGCGCGGCGCCCTTCTTCAACCTGATCGCGCAGTGCGGCGTGCAGGAGCAGGACGCGCCGGCCAAGGTCATCTCGGTGACCGAGAGCTTCGCGCTCGCCAAGGGCGTGGCGGAGTACGTGGTAGCCCCGGCGGACTCGTACCGCATCTCCACCACCATCGACTTCGACCACCCGCTGATCGGGCGCCAGTTCGGCTCGTTCCGCATCACCCAGGACGCGTTCCAGGGCGAGGTGGCCGCCGCGCGCACCTTCTGCCGCGACAGCGAGGTGGAAGAGATGCGCGCCCGCGGCCTGGTCCAGGGCGGCACGGTCTCGAACGCCGTGGTGCTGACGGACGCCGGGGTGATGGAGGGCACGGAGCTGCGCTTCCCGGACGAGTTCGTGCGCCACAAGACGCTCGACATCGTGGGCGACCTGGCGCTGACGGGCGCCCGCATCCACGGGCACGTGGTGGCGGAGCGGCCGGGGCACCAGGGCAACGTGGCGCTGGCGAAGGAGCTGCTGGCGCGGGCCGAGAAGAAGGCGCTCTCGCGGCCCATCCTGAACATCGAGCAGATCATGCAGTACCTGCCCCACCGCTACCCTTTCCTGCTGGTGGACCGCGTGGTCGAGTACGAGGAGCGGAAGCGGATCGTGGGGCTCAAGAACGTGACGATCAACGAGCCGTTCTTCGTGGGGCACTTCCCCGGCCGGCCGGTGATGCCGGGGGTGCTGATCATCGAGGCGATGGCGCAGGTGGGCGGGCTGCTGATGCTGGACACGCTGGAGAACGTGGAGGACAAGATCGTCTACTTCATGTCGTTGGACAACGTGAAGTGGCGCCGCCCGGTGGTGCCGGGCGACCAGATCCGCTTCGAGCTGGAGGTGCTCCAGATCCGCGGGATGACGTGCCGCATGAAGGGCGTGGGCACGGTGGACGGAGCGGTGGTCGCGGAAGCGGAGATGATGGCCCGTGTCGTCGTTCGCTGAGGCCGCGGCGATGCCGCACGCAGAGCGCCCGGGCGTGGAGATCCACCCCACCGCCATCGTGGACCCCAGTGCCGTGCTGGAGCCGGGGGTGAGCGTGGGCGCGTTCTCCATCATCGGGCCCAACGTCGTGGTCGGCGCCGGCACGCGCATCTCGTCGCACGTGCTGATCGAGCGCGACACGACGGTGGGCGCGGAGTGCGCCATCTCCAACGGCGCCGTGCTGGGGACGGACCCGCAGGACCTGAAGTACCACGACGAGCCCACGCGCCTGGTGGTGGGCGACCGCACCATCATCCGCGAGTACGCCACGCTGAACCGCGGCACCAGCGCGTCGGGCCTCACGTCCGTCGGCAGCGACTGCATGCTGATGTCGTACGTGCACGTGGCGCACGACTGCCGCATCGGCGACCACGTGATCATCAGCAACGCCGTGAACATGGCGGGCCACGTGAGCATCGACGACTGGGCGATCGTGGGCGGGATGACGCCCATCCACCAGTTCGTGCGCATCGGGGCGCACGCGTTCGTGGGCGGCGCCTCGCGCGTGGCCAAGGACGTGCCGCCGTACGTGAAGGCGGCCGGCAGCCCAATGCAGCTCTACGGGCTCAACTCCGTGGGCCTCCAGCGCCGCGGCTTCGACGAAGAGGTGCGGCGCGAGCTGAAGCGCGCGTACCGCCTCTTCTTCGCATCCACGCACAACACCACGCAGGCGCTGGCGCGGGCCCGCGAGGAGCTGCGGGCGCTGCCGGAGGTGGAGGTCTTCCTCTCGTTCTTCGAAGCCAGCGAGCGCGGGGTGTCGGTATGACGGCTCCGCTTCGCGCCGGCGTCGTGGGCGTCGGCAGCCTGGGGTTCCACCACGCGCGCATCCTCCGCGAGGTGGAGGGCGTGCAGATGGCGGGCGTGTACGACGGTAACCCGGAGCGCGCGGCAAAGGTCGCGGCGGACCTGGGAGTCCGGGCATTCGGCTCGCTGGACGAGTTCCTGTCCAACGTCGATGCCGCCGTGGTCGCGGTGACGACGACGAGCCACGCGGAGGTCGCGATCCCGGCGCTGGAGCGCGGGGTGCACCTGCTGATCGAGAAGCCGATCGCGTCCACGCTGGAGGAGGCGGAGCGGATCGTCGATCTCGCCAAAGCGAAGGGTGCCGTGGTGGCGACGGGGCACGTGGAGCGCTTCAACGGCGCGCTGCGGGCCTGCGAGCAGTACCTGGAAGAGCCCAAGTTCGTGGAGTCGCACCGCCTGTCGCCGTTCAACCCGCGCGGGACGGACGTGGCGGTGGTGCTGGACCTGATGATCCACGACATCGACCTCGTCCTCGGGCTGGTCGGCCGCAAGGTGGACCGGGTGGATGCGGTGGGCGTGCCGGTGCTGACGGGCAGCGCGGACATCGCCAACGCGCGCCTGGTGTTCGAGGGCGGCGCGGTGGCCAACATCACCGCGAGCCGCGTGAGCTTCGAGAAGATGCGGAAGATCCGCTTCTTCCAGAAGTCCGGCTACATCTCCCTGGACCTGGCGACGGGCACGGGCGAGTTCCTGCGTCTGAAGAAGGGCGCCACGATGCCGGAGGGCGACTTCAGCCTGCTGTCGCTGATGAGCATCGTGGAGCGCGTGGAGCTGAAGGGCGACGGTGCTGAGCCGCTGCGCGCGGAGCTGGAGGCGTGGTCGGCCGCGGTGCGCGGCACCGGCCCGCTGGTGGTGAGCGGCGAGGACGGGCGCGACGCGCTGGCCATCGCCCTGGAGATCATGAACCGCATCGAGCAGAGTGCTGCAGCCGGGATCGCGGCGTAAGCCCAGGTCGCCGTACGAGTTCCGCGGGAAGCGGCCCCCATCCACCATCCGCCTGGTGATCCTGCTGGTGCTGGTACTCGGCGTGATCTGGGGTCTCCTGCGAGTCTCCGCGCGGTGACCACACCCGCCGCGGCGCACTCGCGCGCGCCCACCATCTTCATCTCTGCCGGCGAAGAGAGCGGCGACCTGCACGGCGCCGCCCTGGCGCGAGCGCTGCGGGAGCGCTGGCCGGACGCGCGGCTGATCGGCCTCGGAGGCTCGCGGATGCAGGCGGCGGGCGTGGAGCTTCTCGCCGGACTCAACGAGCTGGCGGTGATGGGGTTGGTGGAAGTCCTCCGCCACCTGCCGTTCTTCATCGACCTGCGCAAGCGCGTGTTCGCCGCGCTCGACGAGGCGCGGGTCGACCTCGTGATCCCCATCGACTATCCCGGCTTCAACCTGCGGCTCGCGCGGCATGCCCACGCGAGCGGGCGGCGCGTGCTGTACTACATCGCGCCGCAGGTGTGGGCGTGGCACAAGAGCCGGGTGCGCGACCTGGCGCGGGACACGGACGAGGTGGCCGTGGTGCTCCCCTTCGAAGAGGAGTTCCTGCGCCGCGCCGGGGTGGACGCGCGGTTCGTGGGCCATCCGCTGCTGGACGTGCCGCCCCCCCCGGACTCGCAGGCGGAGTGGGCGCCGCGCCACGGGCTCGATCCGGCGAGGCCCGTGCTCGGGCTGTTCCCCGGCTCGCGCGCGCAGGAAGTGCGCAGACACCTCGCGCTGTTCTCCGAGACCGCCCGGCGCATCGTCGCCGCGCGGGCGGACGTGCAGCCGGTGATCGGCGTCCCGGCGGGCATCGACCGCGCGGTGTACGGAGATGCGGACTGGCCGCTCATCCCCAGCACCGACGGACTGCTGAGCCACGCGACGGCGGCCCTGGTGAAGTCCGGCACGACCACACTGGAGGCGGCGCTGGCGGGGACGCCGTTCGCGGTCGTCTACCGGATGAACGCGCTCAGCTACGGCATCGCCAAGCGGCTGGTGAAGGTGCCGCACATCGCGCTCGCCAACCTCATCGCGGAGCGGCGGGTGGCGCCGGAGTTCGTGCAGGACGCGGCGACGCCCGACGCGCTCGCCGCCACGCTGCTGCCGCTGCTGAACACGGGCTCGACACAGCACCGGGAGATGGTGGATGGGCTCGCCGCAATCCGTGGGAAGCTCGGCGGACCGGGCGCGTCGCGGCGCGTGGTGGAGCTTGCGGCGGACCTGCTGGAGCGCGGCGGATGAACGAGATCGTAGCCGCCGATGCCAAGCTGGAGCGGAAGCTGCGGCTGGTGGGCGGGGCGGGGGACCGACTGTTCGCATCGCTCTTCGCGACGTGCCGGTGGGAGACGGCGGGGGAGGAGAACTACCTGCCTTACTGGAACGCGGGCAAGGCCGTCGTCTTCAACCTCTGGCACGGCCGGCTGCTGCCGTGCACCTTCCGGCACCGCGGCCATGGCGTGGCGACGCTCATCAGCCAGCACCGCGACGGGGAGTACATCGCCCGCATCGTGGAGCGCTGGGGCTTCCACGTGGTCCGCGGCTCCAGCAGCCGAGGGGGCACGGAGGCGCTGCGTGGGCTGATGAGGGCGGCCCGGCAGGGCAAGTCGCTCGCGATCACTCCAGACGGACCGCGCGGGCCGCGGGAGAAGATGAAGCCGGGGCCGCTCATCATCGCGCAGCGGCTGGGCATCCCCATCATCCCCGTGCTGGGCAGCGCGAGCCGCGCGTGGTACTTCGGCGGGTGGGACCGCTTCCTCGTCCCCAAGCCGTTCAGCACCGTCCGCGTGCTGTACGAGAAGCCGATGTGGGTGCCGCCGGAGGCTGACGAGGCGGGGCTGGAGGCGTTCGGCCTGGAGCTGGAAGCGAAGATGGCGGAGGTGAAGGCGCGCGTGGACGACTTCTCGCGCCCGCTGATCGCGTGAGCCTGCGCGAGTGGGTCCCGCGCTGGTGGGCGGGCGACGCTGGCGCCGCCGGACGCGTGCTCACGGCCGCGACGCTGCCGGCCGAGGCGGGCTTCCGCGCCGCGTCCGGCCTTCGCAACGCGCTGTACGATCGTGGCTTGTCGTCCATCGAACGCGTGCCCGTGCCGGTGATCAGCGTCGGCAACGTGGCGGTGGGCGGGGCGGGGAAGACGCCCTTCTCCGCCTGGCTCGTCCGCCGTCTGTCGGACTGGGGACGGCGCCCGGCCATCGTCATGCGCGGGTACGGGGAAGACGAGGTGCTGCTGCATCGCGAGCTGAACCCCGACGTGCCCGTCTTCGCGAATGTGCAGCGCATCGTCGCCGCGCGCGAGGCGGTCGCCGCCGGTTGCGACGTGATCGTGCTGGACGACGGGTTCCAGCATCGCGCGCTTCGCCGCGACCTCGACATCGTCCTCGTCTCGGCGGAAGGCTGGACGGGGCGGCGGCGGCTTCTCCCGCGCGGGCCGTGGCGCGAGCCGGTGACGGCGATGCGCCGCGCGCAGATGGTCGTTGTCACGCGCAAGTCCGCATCTCCCGGCCGCTCCGCGGAAGTTGCCGCCGAGTTGCAGCGGCTCGTCCCAGGCGTTCGGACCGCGGAGTGCTCGCTGTCGCCGTCGCGGCTGGTTTCTATCGATGGGGCGCGCTCCGTGGGTCTCGACTGGCTGACCGGGCGGCGCGTCCTCGCCGTCTCCGCGCTGGCGGATCCGCGGCCGTTCCTCGCGCATCTACAGATCCATGCGGCAGATGCGGAAGCGGCTACCTATCCCGATCACCACGCGTTTACGGGAGATGACGTTCGCGCCATCCTCGCGCGGGCGAGCGGGCGGCCGCTGGTGATGACGCACAAGGACGCGGTGAAGCTGCGGCCGCTGCTGGGTGGGGACGCGGAGGCTTTCGTGCTGGAGCAGAGCGTGGAGATCACGTCCGGCGGTGACGTGCTGGACGGGCTGCTGCGCGGCGTGCTGCAAGGGGACGGCGGATGATGCAGGCGGACGTGGTGGTGGTGGGCAGCGGAATCGCGGGGCTGTCGTTCGCGCTCAAGGCGGCGCGGTACGGCACCGTCGCGCTCGTCACCAAGAAGACGCAGCCGGACTCCAGCACCAACTGGGCGCAGGGCGGCATCGCTGCGGCGTTCGGCGCGGACGACTCGCCCGCGCTGCACATGGAGGACACGCTGGTGGCCGGCGCCGGTCTCTGCCACCCCGACGCCGTCGACGTCCTGGTGCGCGAGGGCCCGCCGCGCGTGCGCGAGCTGATCGAGTTCGGCGTGAAGTTCACGGAGGAGCAGGGCGATCTCTCGCTCGGCAGGGAAGGGGGGCACTCGCGGCGCCGGATCGTCCGCTCGGACGACCTGACGGGGCGCGAGATCGAGCGAGCACTGCTAGCGGCCGTCGCCGCATCGCCCAACATCTCCACGTACGAGAACCACGCCGCGGTCGATCTCCTGACGGCGACCGACCCGGGCACGCTGGGCGAGCGCTGCTGCGGCGTGCTCGTGCTGGACGCGGAGACGGGCGAGACGGTGTCCTTCCTCGCCCGCGCGGTGATGCTCGCGACGGGTGGATGTGGCCAGGTCTACCGCCACACCACGAACCCGTCGATCGCGACGGGAGACGGGGTGGCGATGGCGTACCGGGCCGGCGCGAAGGTGGCGAACATGGAGTTCATCCAGTTCCACCCCACCGCGCTGTACCCGGCCCGCGAGCGCACCTTCCTCATCTCCGAGGCCGTGCGCGGCGAGGGCGCCGTCCTGCTGCGCAACGACGGCACGCCGTTCATGGACGCGTACCATCCGCTGGCGTCCCTCGCGCCGCGCGACGTGGTGGCCCGCGCGATCGACCGGGAGATGAAGGCGAGCGGCGACCCGCACGTCCTCCTGGACTGCTCCGCCATTCCCGAGCACGAGATCCGCGAGCGCTTCCCCAACATCCTGCGCGAGACGGCGGAGCGGGGCATCGACATGCTGCGCGAGCCCATTCCCGTCGTCCCCGCCGCGCACTACCTGTGCGGCGGCGTGCTGACGGATACCGACGGGCGCACCTCCGTGCCCGGCCTTTACGCGGCGGGGGAGACGGCGTGCACCGGCGTGCACGGCGCCAACCGTCTCGCATCCAACTCTCTGCTCGAGGCCGTCGTCTTCGCCCACCGCGCGGCCGAGCGCCTGGGCCCGCAGCTCTCCGTCACCCGCCCGCTCGTCCCGGCGGAAGTGCACGTGCCCACGGGAGATGCGCAGCCTTCCGTCGATTCGTTCGCCGCCGCGCGCGAGGAGATCCGCGACGTGCTGTGGGAGATGGTCGGCATCGTGCGCACGGACGAGCGCCTGGCCGCGGCGGAGATGCGGATGCGCCGCATCGCGGAGCACAACAACGCCGTCTGGGCCGCGTCGCGCCCCACGCCGGAGCTGGTGGAGATCCGCAACATGATCCAGGTCGCGCTCCTCATCGTCCGCTGCGCCCTGCGTCGGCGCGAGAGCCGCGGGCTGCATTACAACGCGGATCATCCCTACAAGGACAACGAGCACTCTCTCTCCGACACCATCGTAGTGCGGTGATGAGACTTACGCTGATGGTTGCAGCGAGCAACAGTGTTCCACGAGCGAAAGCGTCGCAGGTGTGTAGGGTGTCGATGGAGAACGGGCGACTGAAGTCGCGGCAACAACCGTGCAAAGTCCCCCTGCGGGGACTAACCCCGCCACCGTCGGCCGCCGCCGTCGCCGCTGAGAGCGCGCACAACACCCCCAACCCTCTCCCGCTTGCGGGGGAGGGTGCGAGCCTAAGCGAGCGGGAGGGGGCGTCCCGGCGGAGGGATCGCCCATGAAGCTCTCCCTCCTCGCCGTAGGCAAGGTGCGCGGACCGGTCGCGGAAGCGGTGGCGGACTACGAGTCGCGCATCCGCCGGTACTTCACCTACGCCGCCGTGGAGGTGAAGGAGGAGAGCTTCCGCAGCGCGTCCGACGCGGAGCGGGTGCGGGGCGAGGAGGGAAAGCGGCTGCTGGCCAAGGTCGGGACGGGGATGGACGTCGTTGCGCTGCACCGCGGCGGGACGCAGTGGTCATCGGAGCGGCTGTCGGCGTATCTTGCGGACCTGGCGGTGAAGGCCAGCCCGGGTGCGGCGTTCGTGATCGGCGGGGCGTTCGGCTTGTCGGACGAGCTTCTGGCGCGGGCCACGCACAAGCTCTCCATCAGCGCCTTCACGCTGCCGCACGAGCTTGCGCGGCTCATGCTGACCGAGCAGATCTACCGTGCGGGCACCATCGCGCGCGGCGAGCCGTACCACAAAGGGCGAGACACGTGAACCAGCGCGCGGCACCTGCCGCCGGCGGCGACGAAGACTGGTTCGCCGAGTGGTTCGGCGACGAGTACCTGGAGCTGTACGGCTACCGTGACGAGGGCGAGGCCGCCCGCGCCGTGGAGCTCGTCGTCCGCAGCGCCGCGGAGAAGCTGGACACCGCCGTGCTGGACCTCGCCTGCGGGGCGGGGCGGCACCTGGCGTATCTCCGGGATGCCGGGCTGAACGCGTTCGGGCTGGACCTGTCCGCGCCGCTGCTGCGCCGGGCGCGCCAGCGAGGGCTTCCCGTGGTCCGCGGCGACATGCGCGAGCTGCCGTTCGCGACCGGGTCGCTGGGGCTGGTGACGAGCTTCTTCACGTCGTTCGGCTACTTCCCGGACCCGGCCGACGACGTGCACGTGCTGCGCGAGGTTCACCGCGTGCTGCGCCCCGGCGGCGCGTTCGCCGTGGACTACCTGAACGCCGACGCGGTCCGCGAGGACCTGCGCCCCATCGACGAGTCCGAGCTGGACGGCCGCCGCGTGGTGCAGACGCGTACGCTGATCGAGAACGACACCGTGGTGCTCAAGCGCATCGAGATCTTCGACGACGCGGGCGGGCCACCGCGCGTCTTCCACGAGCGCGTGCGCCTCTACACGGCCGACGAGCTGGGGGCGCTGCTCACCCTGCACGGCATGCAGCCCGTCGCCTCGTTCGGCGACTACCGCGGCGGCCCGCTTCGTCCGGAAGGTCCGCGAGTGATCCTGATCGGGAGGTCCCGTTGACGCTGCACATACAGGTTCGGCCCCTCCGCGGGTCCACGCTCGTGGAGGACTACCTGCGGGGGGAAGGGAAGGCGGCCCCGTACTTCGAGGGCCGCCCGTTCGACGTGGAGTCGTATCGCGAGAAGCTGGCGGAGGTGCGGGGACGGTTCGACCGCGCCGCGCGAGAGCGTGTGGCCGCCGCCGTGCGCCCCACCTCCGCCCGCGCGGCGGAGCGGCTGCGCGATTTCGTCGAGAACGGCGGGGCAGTCGTGACCACCGGTCAGCAAGCGGGGCTCTTCGGTGGTCCGCTGTACACCGTGCACAAGATCCTGACCGCCGTCCGCCTCGCCGAGGCGCTGGAGAGAGAGCTCGGGGAGATCGTCCTCCCCGTCTTCTGGATCGCCTCGGAGGATCACGATTTTAACGAGGTGAGACACGTGGAGGCGGTCGACGGGCGCGGAACCCTGCGCTCGTTCTCCGTCGCGGCGACGGACCCGCACGCGGCCCCGATGAGCGACATGAAGCTCGGACAAGACGTCGAATCCGCTGTCGATGAAATTGCGCATCTCCTTTCTGAACATGGTGATGCGGACGCATGTATAAAGCAGATTAGAGATGCATATCAGCCGGACGTGACGGTCGCCGATGCCTTCCGTGCGCTGACCGAAAGTCTCTTCTCGGACTTCGACGTGCTCGTTACGGACGCCGCCGATCCGGCCGTGAAGGAGGCGTCGGTACACGTCCTGCTCGGCGAGGCGGAGCACGCGGCGGAGCACGAGCGCCTGGTGCGCGAGCGCAGCGACGCGCTCGCGGCGGACGGGTACGTGACGCAGGTCGTCGTCGTACCCGAAACGGCCAACCTCTTCTTCCACGGCCCTCGCGGCCGCGAGCGGCTGGTGCGGAAGGACGGCGCCTGGCTCGCCCCCGAGGCACGCGTTCGCTTCTCCGACGGGGAGCTTGCGGAGGCGATCCGGAACGACCCGCGGAGCTTCAGCCCGAACGTCTTCCTGCGGCCGGTCGTGGAGTCCGCCGTGTTCCCGACGCTCGCGTACGTGGGCGGGCCGGCGGAGACAGCGTACTTCGCGCAGATCGGACCGCTCTTCCGCGCGTTCGGTATCCGCGCGCCTGTCGTCTTCCCCCGCTTCTCCGCCACCATCGCACCCTCCGAGGCGGAGGAGACGCTGGGCGATCTCGGACTGGACATGGCGGACCTCGCCCCGCCTCTGCACGAGGTGCTGCACCGCGTCGCGCGGGATCGCGTGCCCGCAGCGGTGGCGGACGGCCTTGCCGCGCTCCGTGCGTCCATCGTGGATCGCTATGCGGCGCTTATGGATGCGGCGGGGCAGATCGATCCCACGGTGTCGCAGGCGCTGGGTTCCGCGCGCAACCGGGCCCTCCTCGGCGTGTCGGACGCGGAGCAGAAGATCCTGCGGCAGCTCAAGCGGCGGGATGCGGGGCTGCTCCGAGCAGTGGAGGTTGCACGTAACCACCTGCGGCCCAACGGTGTACCGCAGGAGCGCGTCCTCAACGTCTTCCCGTACCTCGCCGAATACGGCCCGTCGCTGCTGCGCGATCTAGCAGAGCAGATGACAGTCACGTTCTCGGAGACGGCGGCTCGTGCGGAGTCCACCGCGGCGTGACGTCGACGAATTGGACGAGCGCCGGAGCATCCTGAGCGGCACATCCCGACAAATCGAACGCCCGCCAGGCTCAGTCCCGGTGGACGTTCATGTCGGCTGAAGGCGGTTGATCCAGCGCCGAGATAGCGGCGGGGCCGCTTCCGATGGGAGGCGGCCCCGCTGTTGATGCGTTCCGACGCTGGTCACGCATCTACGAGACGACGAGTGTGATTCGTCGCGGTCAGCAGAGGTTGTACCTGTTCGTCTCCGCGAAGCAGTGCGAGCTGCAATCGCCGGCCTGGTTGGAGAACAGAACCGAAGCCGCGACCGGCACCGGCGTGTCGCCAACGCTCGGGTCGTCGGCGGGAACGAACGATTCCACGCTCAGGCTCATCGGGTCCAGCCGCATCGGGTAGGCAGTCATGGTGCGCTCCGTGGTGTGGGATGAGTGGTGTACGTTTCACGCCATCAGATGTTAACGCGCTCCGCGGCAGAACGGAAGAGCGTGAGAAGATCGGATGTTTGGGCGCGCAGAGTTGAGCGAGCTGGTGAGCGATTCCCGCATCTACCGAGAATCCTTCATCGGTCCGGCCAGGGCGGGACGCCGGATGCAGCCGCAGGATCGGCATTCGGCCGCACGTCCCGTTTCGCGCAAGTGCGGTACGCATCCCGCCGCGTGCGTGGCGGGACGGCTACGGAACGCGTTGCGGGGGCGGTGTATCAAGGTGCCGAACGATCCCCGAAGACGCCGGCCAGCGCAGCCCCAGACCGATGCCCGAGACCGCAGTCCTGGAAAGCAAGCTCCGCCACCTGGCGACCCGGCCCGGCGTGTACCTGATGAAGGACGCCGAGGGCGAGATCATCTATGTGGGCAAGGCCAAGTCGCTGCGGCCGCGCGTGCGCTCGTACTTCAACTCCGGGCGCGACCACTCGCTGAAGACGCGCGAGATGGTGCGCCGCGTCGCCGACGTGGACACCATCGTGGTGGACACCGAGGCCGAGGCGCTGATCCTGGAGAACAACCTCATCAAGGAGTACCGCCCGCGGTTCAACATCAACCTGCGCGACGACAAGACGTACCCGTACATCAAGGTCACGGCCGACCTCTTCCCCCGCATCTACGTCACGCGTACGCTCACGAAGGACGGCGCGCGCTACTTCGGCCCGTACACCGACGTGCGGCGCATGCGCATGGCGCTGGAGCTGGTGAAGAAGCTGTACACCGTGCGCTCGTGCCACTACGACCTGCCGCGCGAGAAGCCGGCCCGGCCGTGCCTGGACTTCCACATCGGCCGGTGCAAGGCGCCGTGCGTGGACCTTCAGACGGAGGACGACTACCGGCAGATGGTGGACGAGATCCGCGACATCCTGGGCGGCCACACGCGCCGCGCCGCCGCCCGCCTGCGCGAGCAGATGGCCGCCGCGGCCGCGGCGATGGACTTCGAGCGCGCGGGGGCGCTCCGCGACACGCTGCGCGAGCTGGAGGCGCTGGAGAGCAAGCAGCGCGTGGTGGACCTGAGCGGCGCCGACCGCGACGTCGTGGGCATGGCCCGCGACGGCGCCGAGGCGTGCGGCATCGTGCTCCAGATCCGCGAGGGGAAGCTGCTGGGTCGCGAGGCGCAGTTCCTCACCAACCTGGCGGACGAGACGGACGAGGCCGTGCTCTCCGCCTTCGTCACGCGCCTTTACACCGAGCGTGCGCTGCGTGACAGCGACTCGGTACCGGGCGAGGTCTTCCTGCCCAGCGACTTCGAGGACCGCGAGCTGCTGGAGCGCCTGCTGCGCGAGCAGACGGGCCGCGCCGTGCGCACCCACGTGCCGCAGCGCGGCGAGAAGGTGCAGCTCGTGGAGCTGGCCGCGCAGAACGCCCGGCACCTGCTCGAGGAGCGGCGCCTCTCGTCCATGTCCGCCGGGACGCGCGCTCCGGACGCGCTTTACGAGCTGCAGGAGGTGCTGGAGCTGGGCGGCGTGCCGCGCACCATCCTCTGCTTCGACATCTCGCACACGCAGGGCACCGAGGTGGTGGCGTCCGGCGTCTTCTTCGAGGACGGCGAGCCCAACAAGGGCGAGTACAAGAAGTTCAAGATTCGCGGCGAGTGGGGAAACGACGACTTCGCCAGCATGCACGAGGTGGTCACGCGCTGGTTCCGTCGGCGGCTGGACGAGGGCAAGCCGCTTCCGGACCTGGTGGTGATCGACGGCGGTAAAGGGCAGCTCGGCGCCGCGCGCAAGGCGCTGGACGAGCTGGACCTGGGGCAGCAGGCCATCATCTCGCTCGCCAAGAAGGACGAGGAGGTGTTCGTGCCCGGCCGCCCGGACAGCATCCGCATGCTGCGGCGCAGCCCGGCGTTGCGGCTGCTCCAGCGGATCCGCGACGAGGCGCACCGGTTCGCGATCACGTACAACCGGAAGCTGCGCACGAAGCGCACGGTCCGCTCGGAGCTGTCCACCATCCCCGGCGTGGGCGCGGCGCGGCAGCGGGCGCTGCTGGGGCGCTTCGGGTCCATGCGCGCCGTCGGCCAGGCGAGCGAGGCGGAGATCGCCGCCATTCCCGGGTTCGGCCCGGCGATGGCCCGCGCCGTCCTGCGCCACCTCCGCGGCGAGGAGCCCCAAGCGGAAGCGTGATCGGGAGATGCAGTCTTCGTATCTCCCGCGTTCACTGACGGAACGGCCTCACGCGGAGGCGCGGAGACGCGGAAAGAGAACCGCGGAGAACGGCGGGAGGATGGCGGACAGCGGTATGTTCTCCGCGCGCTCCGCGTCTCCGCGTGAGACACGTGGTCGACGGATACGGAAGTGCGGCGGCGAGGCGGAGCGGGGCGCGTACGGTTTCTGCATCGGGCGGGCGGGATGGCGTGGGGGCGTGGTGACACCTGAACGGGAGGCGGTATGCGGATCGCGGTGATGCTGGGCGGGACGAGTGCGGAGCGGGAGGTGTCGCTGGCGTCGGGGCTCGCGATCGTGAAGGCGCTGCGCGAGCGGGGGCACGAGGTGAGCACCATAGACACGGCGCGCGGCTTCATCGCCGCGGACCAGGAGGGGGGCCTGCTGCCCGAGGGCGTGCACGCCGCGCCTCCCGGCAAGGTGGACGACGCGCTGCCGGCCATCGAGCTGGGCGGCGTGCAGCAGCTGCGCGATGCGGACGTGGCGTTCCTAGCGCTGCACGGCGGGGCGGGGGAGGACGGCACCATCCAGGCGCTGCTGGAGCTGATCGGCGTGCCGTACACGGGCTCGGGGCCGCTGGGCTCCGGCATCGCGATGGACAAGGACGTCACCAAGCGGCTGCTGCGCGACTCGCAAGTGCCCACGCTGCCGTGGCGCGTGGCGCGCGCGCCGGACTACGCCTTCGACAGCGACACCATCGAGGACCTGATCGGCTGCCCGTGCATCGTGAAGCCGGCGCGGCAGGGCAGCAGCGTGGGGATGACGGTGGTGGGCGAGATGGGCGAGCTGCGCGACGCCGTGACCGTCGCCTCGGAGTTCGACACCGAGGTGATGATCGAGCGCTACGCCAAGGGCCGCGAGCTCACGGTGGGCATCCTGGGCGACCAGGCGCTCCCGCCGGTGGAGATCCGCCCCAAGAAGGGCATCTACGACTACGAGAGCAAGTACACGCCGGGGATGACGGAGTACCTGTGCCCGGCGCCGCTGGAGGAAGAGGTGGTGGCGCAGATGCAGGCGTACGCGCTGCGCGCCTTCCGCGTGCTCAAGCTGCGCGGGTACGGGCGCATCGACTTCATCCTCGCCAAGGAGCAGCTGTTCTGCCTGGAGGCGAACACGCTCCCCGGCATGACCGCAACCAGCCTGCTCCCCAAGGCGGCCGCGGCGGTGGGCATCTCCTTCCCGGACCTGTGCGAGCGAATCGTGCAACTCGCCCTGAGGTAGTGGTGTAGCAGGGAATGTGGGCCGCGCGCGGGGGCAGACTGCCCCGCGCCGCGCGGCTCCTTCCTGACCAGGCGCAGACCCACAATGCCATACCGTTCGTCGTACGAGAGCAGCTTCTCGGCGCCCACGCTCACCCCGTGGGTGAAGCGGCTGCTGATCGCCAACACCGCCGTCTTCGTCGTCATCACCCTCCTCGACAAGCTCGCGCCGCTGCAGGCGCAGCTGGCGATGGAGAACCTGGAGGTGAGCAGCGCGACGGTGCTCACGCGCCCGTGGACGCTGATCACGTACGCGTTCGTGCACGCGGGGCTGGGGCACATCTTCTTCAACATGCTCTCGCTCTTCTTCTTCGGCCCGCCGCTGGAGGAGCGCTGGGGGTCGCGCGAGTTCATCAAGTTCTACGCTGTGGCCGCCGCCGGCGGCGCGCTGCTGGCGCTGGCCATGCCCGCGCCGGTCATCGGCGCGTCGGGCGCCATCTTCGGGATCCTCGTCGCATATGCGATGATCTGGCCAGACAACGTGGTGTACTTCTGGGGCGTCTTCCCCATCAAGGTGAAGTGGCTGGTCACCATCATGGTGGGCTTCAACCTGTACGCGGCGGTGGGCGGCGGGGGCGACATCGCGTACCTGGCGCACCTGGGCGGCGCGGCGGTGGCGTTCGCCTACCTCAAGAGCCCGTGGGCGCCGCCGGCGTGGGGCAACGTCTTCACCGCCAAGCGCCAGCAGAAGGCATCGTCGCTGGTCCCGTGGCGTCCCAAGGCACAGGAAGAGGTTCGGAAGCCCGTCCCCGTCCGCGCGACCGGCACCGCGGGCCTCGTGCCGGCCGACCGCGCACGCGCCGAGCGCGAGCTGCTGGACGACGTGGACCGCATCCTCGACAAGATCAGCACCCAGGGCCTCCAGTCGCTCACCCCGCAGGAGAAGGAGCGCCTGAACGAGGTCAGCCGCCGCTACCGCACCAACTGAGCGCTGACCGATCCGCAGCATCGACACGAAGCCCGCTTCCTCACAGGAGGAGCGGGCTTTTCCAGATTGCCTGCGGAGGCGGAATCCTCTTGCCGAAGGCGACGCACGATCCGCCAAGGCTGCCGGGAGGAAGCCGGAGCCCATCCCGACGGGCCCGGTTCGCCTCCGACGAAGTGGAGCCCGAGAAATCCGATGGCCGCATGGGCGAAAGAGCCATGCGGCCATCGTGTTCGGTAGATGTGATCCGGACGGCGCGCATCTCACGCTCCCGCCGACCGTCTCTCTATGCTGAACCGATCCGCTCGCGCATCCGCTTGGTGATGCTCTGGCGGACGTCGTCGTAGCCGTTCCACGGGTCTTCGCGGAGCTTCGCGAGGCGTTGGGCGACGGTGCGGACGGTGAAGGCCGCCGGGTCCAGCTCGGGCGAAAGCTCCTCCCAACGGAGCGGGGTGGAGACGGTGGCGCCGGGCCGCGCACGGACCGAGTACGCGCAGACCGCCGTCGCACCCCGCCCGTTGCGGAGGTAGTCCAGGAAGATCTTGCCCGCACGCTTCGACAGCGTGCTCTTGGTGAGGTACTGCCCGGGCGAGGCGGCGGCCACGTCCTCGGCCAATGCCTTGGAGAAGCGCTTCACCTCGTCCCACGTGTTGCGGCGGGCGAGGGGGGCCACCACGTGCAAGCCCTTGCCGCCCGTGGTCTTCACGAAGCTCTCCAGACCGAAGTCGCGCAGCCGCTCGCGCAACTCGAACGCGCTCTCCACCACGCGCGCCCACGACACGTCCGGCGCGGGGTCCAGGTCCATGATCATGCGGTCCGGCCTGTCGGGCCTGTCGGCGCGCGACCCCCAGGTGTGGAGCTCGAGGACCCCGAACTGCACCGTCGCCACCACCCCCCGCACCGAGTCGACGTAGGTGTTGACCGTCTTCTCTCCGCCGCTCTCCTCGAGCTCCACACGCCGGATCGACTCCGGAAACCCCTCGCCGGGCTGCTTCTGGTAGAAGCACTGGCCGTCGGCGCCGTTCGGGCAGCGCACCAGCGTGAGCGGCCGTCCGGTGATCTGCGGCACCATCCAGCGCCCGATCTCCTCGTAGTACCTCGCCAGCTCCAGCTTGGTCACGCCCGCCGCGGAGAACAGCATGCGCGTCGGGTTGCTGATGCGCACGCCCGACACCTCCGCGTCGCCCTCGCGCCGCCGCCGCGACGGCAGGGAAGGGGCCGAAGCCGATCGCGGAACCGGCCGCTTCGCCGCCGCCCGCGCATCTCCCGACCTGTCCATCACTTCGGGCCGGCGCGCGTCTCCCGACGCGCGCTCCGCGATCTTCTTCCCACCGTGGCGCACCGGCGCCGCCAATGGCCCGCCGATCGGCTCCGGCATCTCGCGAACGACGTCTGTCGGGCGCTTGTCCTCGCGGACGCCTTCGAACACCGGGTGCCGGAGGATGCCCTCATCGGTCCACTCGGTGAACGAGATCTCCACCACGGTGCGCGGCTCGACCCAGCGCGCATGCTTGTCCCGCTTATGGTCCGCGAACGGCGACTCGTCCCGCGGGTGCGCGGCGAGGCGTTCGTGCAGCAAACGCAGCGTCTTGTCATCGAACCCGGTACCCACACGCCCGGCGAACTTGAGCGAGCCGTCCGCGTCGTGGTAGCCCAGCAGCAGCGCGCCCATCGCCACGCGCGAGCCTTTGGGCGCCGTGAAGCCGCCGACCACGAACTCCTGACGCTGCACGCACTTCACCTTCAGCCAGTCGCGCGTGCGGCGGCTCTGGTACGGCGCGTCGGCCCGCTTGCAGACGATGCCTTCCAGCCCCCACAGGCACGCCTGGCGGTGGAACTGGTCGCCGTGACCCTCGAAGTGGTCGCTGTAGCGCACCAGCGGCCCGTCGCCGCCCTCCACGCTGGCGAGCAGCGCGCGCAGGCGCTCCTTGCGGGCGAGCAGGGGAGCGCCGCGCAGGTCCAGCCCGTCCGCGTGCGTGAGGTCGAAGGCGTAGTACGCCAGCCGCTCCTCCGAGCCCGAGCCGAGGACGGACTGCAGCTCCTGGAAGCTGGTCTTCCCGTCTGCCGTGAGCACCACCAACTCGCCATCCAGCATCGCCGAGGCGACCGGAAGGGCGGCCAGGCGTGCGGCGAGGAGGGGGAAGCGCGGCGTCCAATCGTTGCCGCGGCGCGTGAGCAGCCGCACGTGCCCGCTGTCGATGCGGCAGACGAGGCGGTAGCCGTCCAGCTTGATCTCGTGGATCCAGCCGTCCTCCACCGGCACCTCGTCCACCAGCGTCGCGAGCTGCGGCGTGACGAACGCGGGCAGCGGCCCCCGCTTCGCGCCGGGAACATCCGGCGCTGGCGCGGCGGGGGCGGGGGAGCGGCGCGGGGCGCGGACCGCCACGCTACGCGCTCCTCCGCTGGCGGGCACGCGGCTTCTTCGGCTCCTCGGTGCTCTTGGGCGCCGCGGCCTTCTGAGAACGGCCGGCGGGCTTGGGCTTCGCCTTGCCGGCCTCGGCCACGCTGCGCTTGAGCAGCGTCATGATGTCAATCACGTCGCCGCGCTCGGCCGGGGCGGCGGCGGTGGGCGCGGCCACGGTGCCGGCGCCCGCCTTGGCGTGGATCAGCGCCAGCAGGTCGTCGCGGTACTCGTCGCGGTAGCGCGCCGGGTCCCACGGCTCGGCCATGCCTTCCACGAGCTGCTCGGCCATCGCCAGCTCCTTGGGCGAGACGCCCACCTCGGCCACGTCTTCCGGCGGCAGCTCCAGGTCGTCCATGCCGCGGATCTCGTCCGGGTAGCGCAGGATCTCCAGCACCAGCACGGGCCCGCGCGGGATCACGGCGGCCAGGTACTGCCGCGAGCGGATCACCACCTTGGCGATGCCCACCTTGCCGGAGCGCTTGAGCGTCTCGCGCAGAAGCGCGTAGCCCTTGGTGCTCTTGCCGATGGGCGCCAGGTAGTATGGCTTGTCGAAGTACATCGGGTCGATCTCCGACGCCTCAACGAAGTCGGTGATCTCCACGGTCTGCGTGGCCTCGGGGTTCGCCTTGGCGAAGTCCTCTTCGGTCATCACCACGTAGCGGCCGTCGTCGTACTCGTAGCCCTTCACGATCTGATCGGTCGCCACGTCCTCGCCCGTGGCCTTGTTGTACTTCTTGTAGCCCACCAGCGAGAGGTTTCGGCGGTCGAGCTGCTTGAAGCTCAGCTCGTCGCGCTCCTCGGCCGTGAAGAGGCCCACGGGGATGCTCACGAGGCCGAAGCTGATGCTGCCTTTCCAGATTGCGCGGGCCATGGTTCGTCTCCTTGGTACATGGGGAGACCGTGGCCTTGCAGAGCATGGACCATTTCGTATAATATACATTATGTAAACTATAAGAGCGGAAAGCTGTGGAAAACCGTGTTCGTTATCCCCACCACTGCGTTCCGGGTCTCGTGGAGGCCGTGCACACCGTACGCATCCCCTGCCACGTGCTGTTGGAGCGTGGGGCCGGTGTGACGGGATGAAGCGAATCGCGCAGGAGCGCGTGTGACGCACGAGAGGTGCGCCGGACGTGCGAGTGGGCTCCCGCGAGCGAGATCGTGCGTCCTGGGCGATTCTGCGAAGCCGCCGTTCAGGCGCCGCGGCTTCGGCCGAGCTGGACGTGATCGACGCCTGGGCGTCCTCAGTAGGCCTGGGCGGGCGACCTGCTGCGGGGACGATCGGATGTGCGGCGGGCGGCCTGCAACGGGTTGGGATTGCGGAAGATCGCGCAGCGGCGCGGGTTTTCTTCCGCCAACGCGTGTTTGGCACGCGTCCCGCATTGGGGTGACGCACCCCGCCGGCGGACCGGTCGCCGCGGAGAGCATATCCACCAACGCTGGAGACTTCCCGATGCGCTCTACCCTTCGCTTCCTTCTGCCCGCCGCGGCAGCGCTCGCCCTCTGCGGCGCCGCCCCGCGCCAGGCCGCAGCGCAGCAGACGGTGACCTGCCAGTCCACGGGCTACGACCGCACCTACTGCCAGGTGGACACGCGCGGCGGCGTGGTGCTGTCCCGCAACCTCAGCAACTCGCCGTGCGTCGCGGGCCGCTCGTGGGGCACCGTGGCCGGCCGCGGCATCTGGGTCTCGAACGGCTGCCGCGCGGAGTTCCGCGTGAACAACGGCTACAACAACAACAACAACAACGGCGTGCTCACCCGCCGCGGCAACGTGAACAACAACCGCCGCGCCAACCGTGACGTGTACGGCAACGGCAACGTGAACGGCAATCGTGCGGAGAACCTGTGCCGCCGCGCCGCCGCCAGCCGCATCGGCCGCAACGTGGGCGCCATCGGGATCCTGGGCAACGGCACGTACCAGAACACCCGCGGCGGCTGGCACATCAACTGGGCCGACAACAACAGCCGCATGCACGGCAGCTGCACCGTGAACACCGACGGCAACGTGAGCGTGAACGTCCAGCGCTAACCCGCCGGCCGCACGTTCCGAACGCAGAAGAAGCCGTGCCTCTCTCGCGAGGGGCACGGCTTCTTCGGTTTGGGTCGATGGGCCCTTCCCTGCCGATGTCTTCACCCGTCGGGAGATGCACGGCCGTCTACGATAGCTTGGGTTCAGTCGGGAGATGATGCGCGGCCGGGAGATCGGCCGGGTGCGATGAATCGCATCCCCGCAAGTGTTTACGGGGTCACTTGTCCGTGCGATCGATGCACGGGCGCGTCAGTCGAGGAGCTGGAGGATCTGGCGGGCTTCGGCGGCGAGGTCGGCGTCGCGGCCGGAGGCGGTGGCGGAGAGGACTTCGCGCGCGGCGGGAGCCGGGATGTGGCCGAGAGCGGCGAGCGCGGCCATCTTCAGGCGCGACAGGCGCTTGCCGCCCAGGAGCTGGCGCTTGTTGACGACCCCCGCGAGCGCCGGCACCGCCTCTGCCGAGCCCAGCTTGCCGAGGGCGGCCACGGCGGCGAGCTGCACGTCCTCGTCGGCAGAGTCGTTGAGGACGCGGCCCAGGAACGGCACGGCCGCGGCATCTCCCGTGGTGGCGAGCCCCTGCACCGCCGCGCGCTTCACGGCGGGCGCGGCGTCGCCCAGCAGGTCCACCAGCACGCGCAGGCCGCCTCGGCCGCCCACGGTGGCGGCGTGGCGCGCGGCGTCGGTACGGACGGCGGCGTCCGGGTGCGCGGCCGCCTCGCCGATCCAGCGCAGCGCCAGCTCCGGCTCCATGTCCGGGTCGGCCGCGATCTCCAGCATGGCGCGGGCGCGGCCGGCGGCGGGGTCGCCCAGCGCGCGGGTGATGATCCGCCCCGCCGCGCCCTCGGACTTGGCCAGCGTGCGGAAGAGGAGGCGCCGCAGCCCCGCGTCGCCGGTGCGGAAGAGCACGCGCTCCAGGTGCGCCAGCGCCTCGCCCCCCGCGAAGAGGAAGACGCGGACGATGGCGGCGCGGTCAGCGCCCTCGCGCTGGATCAGGTCGGCCAGGCGCTGCATGTTGGGCTCGGTGGTGACCTGGCGGAGCCCCTGCACCGCCGCCTCGCGGAACACGCGGCCGCGGTCGGGCCGCTGCGTCTCGGCCACCAGGGCATCGAGCAGCACCACCGCCTCGTCCAGCCGGTCGCCGGCGATCAGCCGCTGGGCGGTGCGCCCGCAGCTCTGGGCCACTGCGTCGAACCGGTCCAGCGCCTCGGCCGCGCGCAGCATCCCCGGCAGCTCGTTCGCCTCGGGGTCCACGATTCCGCTGCTGGCGCGGAAGAACTGGTACATCGCGCCGTGGCCCGCATCTCCCGCCGCCGCCAGGGGTGCGGCGACGGGTTCCACGGTGGATGCCGCTCCCGCGGGCTCCTGCGCCGCGGGCGGCGGCGGGTACGCGGCGAACGCCTCTTCGAACTCGAAGTCCGAGAAGTCCGTCGCCTCCTCCGCGTCGAACGGCGAGGCGCCGCGTGAGGGCTGGCCAGGCGCCTCTACCGCATCGCCCGAGTCGCCCGCGTCCGGCTGCGCATCCGCGGAAGCGCTCGGGGAGGCGGGCGCTTTCGCATCTTCCGTCACCGCCTGCGCCGAGTCGCGCGGCGACGGCTCCGCATCTCCCGAAACCGATGCGCTCGGATCGGTAGGTGGAGTCGCGGGCGCCGCATCTTCCGATTCGGTAGGAGCCGCCGCTGGGCGGACGGGAGCGGGCGGGCGATACGTCTCGCCTGCGTTGGTGCTGACGTAGATGCCGCGCGG
This sequence comes from Longimicrobiaceae bacterium, assembly GCA_035696245.1. Lineage (NCBI taxonomy): Bacteria > Pseudomonadati > Gemmatimonadota > Longimicrobiia > Longimicrobiales > Longimicrobiaceae > Longimicrobiaceae bacterium. The sequence continues at coordinate 28,926 of DASRQW010000299.1, forward strand.
CTGAGCCTCGCGGATGGCGCCGAGCAGGCCGTCCGCGCCCAGATCCCCTGCCCCGCGCGTCGCGGCGCGGAGGAACGTCTCCAGGTCGTCGGCCGTCACATCCGCCGTGAAGCCGACGCGCGTCACCCGCAGCATGATCAGCGTGCCCGCGGCGCGGAGGAGCACGGGATCGACGCCGGCCACGGGCTGGCCCTTGGCGGAGAAGCCGGTGAACTGCACGTCGAGCACGAGGCTCTTCTGCGCCGCGAACACGCCTTCCAGAGCCTCGCGCGCCTCGCGGGCGAGCGCACTGGGCTCGCCCTCGCGCAGGAGCGCGGAGGCGAGGATGCGTACGAAGCGGGCAACGGGCGGCGTATCGGCCATGGAACGGAAGCGGAGCTTTTCGACGGAGAGACGATGGCGTGAATACTTATGCATCGGCTTCGGTGGATGGATATCCATCCACCGAACATTCACACGACTCCCTGCTTTACAGGCGCTTGGAGAGCGAGAGGAAGCGCAGCCGCCACACGCGCCACACGGCCTCGCGGATGATCTTCTTCGACATCTTGCTCTCGCCGGCGTCGCGGTCCACGAACATGATGGGGATCTCGCCCAGGCGGAAGCCCTTCTTCCAGGCGCGGTAGCTCATCTCGATCTGGAACGAGTAGCCGTTGCTCTCCACGCGGTCCAGCTCGATGGCGGCCAGCACCTCGCGCCGGAAGCACTTGAACCCGCCCGTAGCGTCGGCGATGGGCAGGCCGGTGACCCAGCGGGCGTACGCGTTGGCGAAGTAGCTGAGCAGCAGCCGGCCGATGGGCCAGTTCACCACGGTCACGCGCCCGTGCAGGTAGCGCGAGCCCAGCACCACGTCGTACTCGTCGATGGCGCTGAGGAACTGCGGCAGGTGCGCGGGGTCGTGCGAGAAGTCCGCGTCCATCTCGAACATGGCGTCGTAGCCGCGCTCCAGGCCCCAGCGGAAGCCGGCGAGGTACGCCGTGCCCAGCCCCAGCTTGCCCTCGCGGTGCAGCACGTTGACCCGCGGCTCGTCGCGCGCGATCTCGTCGGCCAGCGCGCCGGTGCCGTCGGGCGAGCCGTCGTCGACCACCAGGATCTCCAGGCGGGGGTCGCGCGAGAGGATGGAGGGAACCAGCCGGGGCAGGTTCTCACGCTCGTTGTAGGTCGGGACGATGACGAGGGCGCGCTGCAAAACCGGGCGGGGTGGGATGCTTGTACGGATGCGGGCGGGCTGGTATTTTGGGCCAGATGGACAACATACCCCCGCCCCGCGCGCCCGACAAGTGAAGGCTCTGTACCTGGTGACCGCGTACGCGCGCGACCCCGCGGACGTGATCACCCCGTGGCTGGTGGAGACCATCCGCCGGCTGGCGGAGTGTGGCGTGGAGGTGGAGGTGCTGGCGCCTTCGTACCGCGGCCTGCGCACGCAGACCGTGGGGGGCGTGCGCGTGCACCGCTTCCGCTATGCGCCCGCCGCGTGGGAGACGCTGACGCACGACCAGACGGCCCCGGACCGCATCCGCCAGCACCCGCAGTTCCTCGGCCTGGTGCCGGGCTACGTGGCCGCGGGCTCGCTGGCGGCGTCGCGGCTGGCGCGCACGGGCGGGTTCGACGTGATCCACGCCTTCTGGCCCATCCCGCAGGGGTTGCTGGGGCTGGCCGCCAAGCGCGCGAGCGGGCTGCCGCTGGTGTCCACCTTCTTCGGGGTGGAGCTGACGTGGATGGAACGGCAGTTCCCCTTCCTCGCTCCTCTCCTGCGCCGCATCGTGCGCGGCTCCGACGCCGTCACCGCCATCTCCACCTACACGGCCGATCGCCTGCGCCGCGTGGTCCCCGGCGTGGAGCCGGCGGTCATCCCCTTCGGCGCCGCGATCGATGCCCCCCCTGCCCTGCCGGAGCCCCGTCGGGACGATGGGCAGCCGTTCGAGCTGCTCTTCGTCGGCCGCCTGGTGGAGCGGAAAGGCGTGCACCTGCTGCTCGACGCGCTCGCGACGATGCCGGCCGGCGAGCGGCCGACCCTCCGCGTGGTCGGCGACGGGCCGGAGCGCGCGTCGCTGGAGGAGCGCGCGTCGCGGCTGGGCCTCGGTGATTCCGTCCGCTTCGACGGCTTCGTCTCG
>DASRQW010000300.1 GCA_035696245.1 Longimicrobiaceae bacterium
ATGGTGCCGCCGCGCCGCCGCCGCAATGCGCGGCGGGGGCGCGCCTCTCAGTCTCCCGGCTCGGGCACCGGCTGCGCCCCGTGCACCGGCCCGTGCCCGTGCGACGCGTGCGGCTGCCGCGCGCCCCGCCGGAACAGGCCCGACATCCACCCGCGGAAGTCGTCCATGATCTCGTAGACCGTGGGGATCACGAGCAGCGTAAGGAACGTCGACGTAAGCACGCCGCCGATGACCGCGATGCCCAGCGGCGCGCGCCATCCCGCGCCCTCCGCGGTGCCGAGGGCGACGGGGAGCATGCCCGCCACCAGCGCGAAGGTGGTCATCAGGATGGGCCGCAGGCGGATGGCGCCCGCGTGGATCAGCGCCTCGCGCAGCTCCATCCCTTGCTCGCGCGACCACTTGGCGAAATCGATCAGCAGGATCGCGTTCTTCGCCACGATGCCGGCCAGCAGGATCACCCCGATCAGGCTCATCAGGTTGATGGTGTTGCCGCTCACCGCCAGCGCCAGCAGCACGCCGATGAGGGAGAGCGGCAGCGACACCAGGATCGCCAGCGGGTCCAGGAACGATCCGAACTGGACCACCAGGATCAGGTACATCAGCATCACGGCCACGCCCAGGGCCAGGAAGATGTTGGTGAACACCTCCGTCTGGTCCTTGCTCTGCCCGCCCTGGCTGATGGAGACGCCCGCCGGCAGCGTCACATTCTTGAGCCGCTTCTCGATCTCGGCCGTGACGTCGCCCAGGGGGCGGCCGTTCACGTTGGCCTGCACCGACACCACGCGGTCGCGGTCCAGGTGCTCGATGATGGCCGGGCCCAGCGACTGCTGCACGGTGGCGATCGACCCCAGCGGGATCGTCCGCGTGCCCTGCGGGCCGGAGACGAGCAGCGGGAGCTGCTGCAGGTCCGTCACCCGCTGCCGGTACTCCGGCGCGAACCGCACCGTCACGTCGCGCGTCTCGCCCGTGGGGTCCAGCCAGTCGCCCGCGTCGATGCCCGCGAACGCCGGCCGCAGCGACTGCGCCACCTGGCCCGCGCTCACGCCCAGCTGGCCCGCCAGGCCGCGGTTCAGCCGCACCTCCAGCTCCGGCTTCTGGCCCTTGCTGGAGAGGTCCGCATCCACCGCGCCGGGCACCTGGCGCACGATCGCCAGCACCTGCTCGGCCGCCTGGTTCAGCACCGCGGGGTCGGGCCCGCGGAGCTGCATCTGGATCTGCTTCTGGTTGCCGCCGAAGCTGCTGGCGAAGATCCCCGCCGTTGCCCCGCCGATGCGCGACGTCTCCTTGCGCACCACCTCGGCCAGCGCGTTCTGCCCGATCGTCCGGTCCTTCTTGGGAACGAGCTTGACGTAGATCTGCGCGTTGTCCACCGCCCCGGTGGCGCCGCCCAGCTTCAGGTACGTGTACAGCACCTGCGGGTGGCGCCGGGCGATGCGCGCCGCCTCCTCGCCCTTGAGCCGCGTGTACTCCAGGTTCGACCCCGGCGGCGTGTCGACGTTGATGTTGAACTCCGACCGGTCGTCCTCGCCGAAGAACTCCGTGCCCACCTTCCAGTACACCGGGGCCACGCTCACCAGCGCCGCGGCCACCGCGGTGCCCACGAAGATGCTTCCCAGGCCCGTGGCGAGGCCGCCCTCCGGCCGCCCGCCGGCGAGCGCGGAAGCCTCGCGCACGGCGAGCCACACGAGCAGGCCGCCTACGAGAGCGAGCAGGGCGACCTTGACCACGGTGGGCTGTCCCATCGGCTGGTCGTACGCCGTCTTCCCGGCCTGGAAGAGGACGAATCCGCCCGCCAGCAGGAGCACGAGCGTGGCGAGGCCGCGCACCGTCGCGGTGCCCGTGTGCCCCAGCAGCCACACCGCCACGAAGATCCCCACGAACGCGCCCAGCAGGCCCAGGATGCCCTTGGTCGTGAGCGTGAACGAGGCGAAGAAGACGCCCAGCGCCAGCACCACCATGGCGGCCCGGTGGTCCAGCGCCCACGCGATCACCCGCCGGTAACGGTCGGACTGGCGGTTGAACCAGCGGTTGAAGGTGTCCAGGTGCCGCGTGACGAAGCTCTTCTCGTGCTCCTCCAGCTCCGGGTCGGCCCAGTAGGCCGAGAGCATGGGGTCCAGCGAGAACGAGACGAAGAGCGACACCAGCACCGAGCAGGCGATGGTGAGCGCGAACGGCTTGAACCACTGCCCCGCGAGCCCGCTCATGAACGCCACGGGAACGAACACGGCGACGATGGAGAACGTCGTCGCCGCCACGGCGAGGCCGATCTCGTCGGTCCCGTCGTGGGCCGCCGTGAAGTGGTCCTTACCCATCTCCACGTGCCGCACGATGTTCTCGCGCACCACGATGGCGTCGTCGATCAGGATGCCGATCGCGAGCGACAGGCCTAACAGCGACATCGTCTCGAGCTTGAAGCCGAGCGCCCACACGGCGATGAAGCTCGCCAGCACCGACACCGGCAGCGCGAGGCCGGTGATGATCGTGGAGCGCCACGAGTTCAGGAAGATGAACACCACGAGCACCGTGAGCAGCGCGCCCTCGATCAGCGCCTCCTCCACGTTGCGCACGGCATGCGTCACGCGCACGCCCGAGTCCTTCACGAGCTTGAGCTCCGTGCCCTTGCCGAGCGTCGGCTGCAGCAGCGCCACGCGGGCGCGCACCTTGTCGCTCACGTCGGT
>DASRQW010000301.1 GCA_035696245.1 Longimicrobiaceae bacterium
TTCGTGTCCGCCGCGCTTCCGCTCGCCCTCGGGATCGACGCTCCAGGCTTCTCCGAGAATCGCACGATCATCCGCTTCACCCGCGCATGCCGCCGCGGATCTCCCAAATCCAGCGTTGCCATCTCCGTCTCTACCCACTCCGCTCCCATCCCTCCTCCTTGGCCCCTGTACCCTTTGTTTACCCGGCGGCAGTATAGGACACACTTGTGGGTAATGGGTAGGGCAGTTTTGGGGGAGGGTTGGGGAGGGGGCCCCCGCCGGGCAAGCTCCTTGCTCCGCCCGCCGGCATGCGGACTCCACGCGTGTTCCTGCTCTCTCCCGCGTACGCGGGCGGCAAGCGCGGCCAGGTGCTCATGCGCGACGCGGCGGCGTTCGACCTGGCCGTACGCCTGCGGGGGCCGCTGGGCGCGGAGATCGGGGAGGTCTTCTCGTTCCTGAGCGGGCTGTACTTCCGCGGCAAGGTGGCATACGCCCGCGCCTTCGCGCATCCGCCGCCGGGAGGGCCGCACGCGCTGGTGATCACGCCCACGCGCGGGCTGCTGCCGGTGAACGGCCGCGTCACGCTCGACACGCTGCGCGAGTTCGCCGCGGGCGACGTGGACGCGGACAATCCCGCCTACCGCGCGCCACTGGAGCTCCACGCGGCCGAGCTGGCCGAGGCGTCGGGCGGCGACTGCGAGATGGTTCTCCTCGGCAGCGTCGCGTCCGGCAAGTACGTAGACGTGCTGCTGGGCATCTTCGGCGAGCGGCTGGTCTTTCCCGCGGACTTCGTGGGGCGCGGCGACATGAGCCGCGGCGGGCTGATGCTGCGGTGCGCCGCCGGCGGCACGGAGCTGGAGTACGTGCCCGTGCTGGGCGCCGTACGCCGCGGCGCCCGTCCACCGAAGCTGAGCCCGCGATGAGCATCGCCCGATGAGCATCCCCCGATCTCCCGCCAAGAAGGCGCGCCCGAAGAAGCCCGCCGCCGTCGTCCGCGCGGCAGACGCGACGCCGGACATCATCCCCGCGGGCCGGGCGAGCTGCGACGTGCGCGTGTCCGGCCGCACGGTCTCGCTGACGAACCTGAAGAAGCCGTTCTGGCCCGAGCTGGGCATCACCAAGGGCGACCTGCTGCGCTACTACGTGGCCGTCGCGCCCGCGCTGCTGCCGCACCTGAAGGACCGCGCGATGGTGATGAAGCGCTATCCCAATGGCGCCGCGGGCAAGTTCTTCTTCATGAAGCGCGCGCCGGACCCGCGCCCATCGTGGATCCGGACGTGCGCCATCGAGCACGAGTCCGGCAGCGTCATCGACTTCCCCATGGTGCAGGACCTGCCGTCGCTGCTGTGGCTGGTCAACCTGGGGTGCATCGACCTGAACCCATGGTACTCCCGCTGCGACGACACGAACCGGCCGGACTACCTGCACTTCGACCTGGACCCCGTTCCCGGCGCGGACTTCGCGCGCGTGCGCGAGGTGGCGCTGCTGGTCCGCGACGCGCTCGCCAAGCTGGGGATGAAGACGTACCCCAAGACCACCGGGTCGAAGGGCATCCACGTGTACGTGCCCATCGTCCGCGGCCCCACGCAGAAGCGCGTGTGGGCGTTCGCGAAGGAGTTCGCGCGGGTGATGGAGGCGATGCACCCCGGCATCATCACCGCCGAGTACCGCATCGCCAGGCGGCCGGCGGGGCGCGTGCTGGTGGACTACAACCAGAACGCCTGGGGCCGCACGCTGGCCTACGCGTACTCCATCCGCCCGCGGCCCGGCGCCACCGCGTCCGCCCCGGTGACGTGGGACGAGGTGGAGGCGGGCGTGGAGATGGACGACTTTCGCATCGACAACCTGCCGGCGCGCGTGGCGCGGGTGGGCGACCTGTGGCGCCCGCTGCTGCAGAAGCGCGGGCGCTTCGACCTGGAGAAGATGCTGTGAAGCTGCCGCTGCCGCTGGACCTGGCCGCCATGGAGGCGGATTCGGTGCCGGAGATCCCGGCGGGCCCGGAGTGGCGCTACGAGCCGAAGTGGGATGGCTTCCGCTGCCTCGCCTTCCGCGACGGAGATGAGGTGGACATCCGGTCCAAGGCCGGCAAGCCGCTCGCCCGCTACTTCCCCGACGTGGTCGCGGCGCTGCTCGCGCTCAAGGCGAAGCGCTTCGTGCTGGACGGCGAGATCGTCGTCCCGGTAGATGGAGGGCTCAGCTTCGAGGAGCTGCTGCTGCGCGTGCACCCCGCCGCCAGCCGCGTGAAGAAGCTGGCGGACGCGCACCCCGCCACCCTCATCGTCTTCGACCTTCTCCTCGACACCCACGGCAACCCGCTGGTGGAGCTTCCGCTCGCCGAACGGCGGGAGAAGCTAGAGGCGTTCGCCGCCAAGTTCTTCCCCGACGACGAGCGCATCCGCCTCTCGCCGTCCACCAAAAGCCTGGAGGAGGCGCGGGGCTGGCTCTCCGCCGGCGGGAAGGGACTGGACGGGGTGATGGCCAAGCGCGCGGACGCGCCGTACGCCTCGGGCGAGCGCACGGCGATGCAGAAGATCAAGAACGTGCGGACGGCCGAGTGCGTGGTGGGCGGCTTTCGCTACGCGAGCAAGGGCGGGATCGTGGGCTCGCTGCTGCTGGGGCTGTACGACGACGCGGGGCTGCTGAACCACGTGGGCTTCTGCTCGTCCATCAAGGCCGCCGAGCGGAAGGAGCTGACGCCGAAGCTGGAGAAGCTGGTGGAGCCACCCGGCTTCACCGGCAACGCGCCGGGCGGCCCCAGCCGCTGGAGCACCGAGCGCTCGGCCCAGTGGGAGCCGCTGCGCCCGGAACTGGTGGCCGAGGTGCAGTACGACCACTTCAGCGGAGGCCGCTTCCGCCACGGCGTGCGGTTCGTCCGCTGGCGGCCCGACAAGGACCCCCGCCAGTGCCGCATGGACCAGGTCGCGAAGGAGAGCCGCTCCTCGCTGCGCCTCATCGGGTGAGCACGAATCCCAGGCGGGGTGGAGTCGAAGCGGAGCGGGCGGCTCTCTCCGTCTCGAACCCTCCCTCCCCTTCATCAGCTCCCGATCACGGACTTCATCAGCGGGCCCAGCCACGAGAACAGCAGGTCGCGCACGCCGGGGAACTCGGAGCTGACCAGCGCCAGCATGGGCACGATGCCGATCAGCATCCCGTTCAGCACGAACGACGAGTCCCAGGTGATCTTGCCCGGCTCGGTGCGCGCCACGCGGCTCAGGATCTCGTCGCGGTTCATCTGCGTCATCACCACCAGCAGCGAGGCGACGGTGGCGACGAGCACGACGAGGAAGACGATCTTCGCCAGGCTCTGCGGCTGGAACGGGTACGACGACAGCAGCGCCGTGCCCAGCAGGAGGATCACGAAGAGGAAGGTCGCCAGCTTGTACAGGCTCTCCACCACCCACTGGAAGTAGTCGACCGCCTGGAGCGCCAGGTAGTCCTCGGCCGTGCGCAGCCAGTCGCGCACCTTCTCGTCGTAGCCTTCGTACAGCAGCGCCACCGCCGCCTCGGCCTTGTCCGCGTCTGCCTCGGGGTGCGCGGACGTGCCGATGCGCAGGCGCTTGGCCGCGCCCTCGTCGCTCTCCCGCGCCCACACGTGCTGCACGGCCGCGAAGAGCTGCCGCACCCCCGACCGGGCAGACGTGTCGCCCCACAGCTCCGCGCGGCAAGGCCAGCTAGGCCGCCGCTCCATCAGCTTCGCCAGCGCTTCGGCCTGCGGAGCGGGCATCTCCTTCTCGATCTCCGCGCGGCTCGCCTCGTCCAAGTACAGCGTGGCGAGCTGGGCCCACAGGGTCGTCAGCGCGCCGTCCATCGCCTGCTGCGGCGTGGAGCCGAAGACCGCGGCACGGGCCAGGCGGGAGATGCGCTCCGGCACGCGCCCGAAGGAGGCCAGCAGCGGCGTCTCCTCCAGGTACGCCAGCACGCGGCGGAGCGCGCTCCACACCATCACGAAGCGGTACACGCCCCAGAGCGTGATCGCCAGCACCCCCAGCACGCCCAGCCGCAGCAGCACGTCGAACGAGGTGAGGCCGGCGAACACGGGCTGCTCGTACAGCGCCGCCAGTCTGGTGCGGGGCACGACCACCGCCGCGACCGCGACGAAGGCCAGCCACCACGCGCGGGCCTGCGGCGCCAGCAGCAGCGTCACCACGAGAGCGGCGGTGGCGAGCGCCGCCAGGTGCAGCACGCGCCCAAGCGGCCCCACGGGTCCGCTGGCCGCCGGGAGCACCGCGGCCTCGAGCGTGGGCTGGAACCGGTTCGCGATCAGCATCACGGCGGCCAGGACGGTGCAGGCGAAGCCCAGCGAGTGCCCGCGCGGCATGGTGAGGAAGAGCGAGCTGCGCACGTCGCCGAGCCGCTCGCCCAGCTTGCAGCGCTGCTTCCGGCGGCCGTCGTCGATGGCGGGCTCCGTCTCGTGCGCCACCACGGGGTCCACGAAGGCTCCCTCGAACGCCGTGGGCGTGGAGAGCAGGGCGATTCGTTTGACGTGCCACGTGCACCACGCCGCCAGCCCGGCCCCCAGCACGAACAGCGGCACCAGCGGCGTCACCCCGCTGGAGCCCTGCAGGGCGCGCAGGTAGAAGAGCTCGAACTCCGGCTGCGCGCGCATGGCCCACACGTCGTGGACCAGCCAGGCGGTGGCGCCCACGTACAGCAGCCCCGCGCCGATGATCAGCAGGCGGGTGAATATCTCGCCCATCCACGCCCAGCCCTCGCTGCGGCGCCACCAGCCGGCACGCAGCGCGTAGCAGTGCGCCTCGCCGCTGTAGTTGGCCACCACCAGCAGCGCCATCACCATCCCGCCCGCGAAAGCCGCCAGGAAGGTGACGCCCACCACCGTCAGCAGCGCCTGGGTGGCCATGCCGATCCACCGGCCCGGCAGCCCCGCGGCGGCCAGCACGGCGAAGAGCGGCAGCACCGCGCCGCCGATGGCGAAGAGGCGGATGGTGCCGAAGATCTCGCGGTGCAGCAGCAGCGCGCCGGAGTAGACGACCTTCTTCCGCTGCTCCTCCTGGAGCCTTGCGGACCGCGTGACGAAGCGCGACGGCCGCAGCGCCGCCGCCGTCTGCCACGCCACGCTCCCCAGGCGCCGCAACTCCCCGCGCGCGGCGGGCGCCAGCGCGACCGCGTGGACGGAGGCCGGGGACGCCAAGTCGCCCGCAGCGGCGGTGTTCGGGATATCGGCTCGCTTCGACGGCTCGGCGGTGTTTTCGGTGACGAGGACGGGCGTCCCGCCACCGATGCGCATCGCTCCCCCCGTGTTTCCGAGCCAGCCGCGGATGCGAGCGACCACGCGGCGAACGAAGGCGATCACGCCGTCCTCCACCCGCTCGAGGAAGACCGGCTGGTCGCCCCTGCGGGCCGTCTCCACTTCCCGCAGCGCGTCGAGCACGTCCTTGCGCCGGCGCGCCAGCGCGAGCAGGCCGCGCACGGCGGCACCCATCAGCACCAGCGCCGCCGCGAGGCCGGTGGCGAGCGCGATCGCGCCCACGCGGTGCATCTCGCCCGTCGCCGGCGCCGCGCCTGCGTGAGCCGCCACGGAGCCCCCGCCGGACTCGGCAGAGATGGAGCGCACGTATCCCTGGTCCAGCCGGACCACGTTCACGGGGGCCAGGGAGTGCGTTCCCAGCACCGTGAGCCACACGGGCGGCCTGAGCCGTGCCGCGTCTCGTTCGCCGCTCGCCCAGGTGTAGTCCGCGAGGCGCTTGCCGCCCAGCTGCAGCACCGTCGCGTTGTACACGCCCTCGGCGCCGTCGCTGGGGAAGAGCTGCTGCGAGGCGAGAGGCCGCACGCCGGGCGCCCACTCGCCGCTCTCCATGAAGAGGGGATAGGTGGAGAACACCACCATCCCGCTCAGCGCCGCGTTGCTCTCGGCGCGCAGGTACAGCGCGTTGCTCTCGAAGGCGAAGAGCTGCACGTCGTGCAGGCGCGCGCGGATCTGCTCGCCCACGAACAGGTTGTCGCGCACGTCGGTGAACTGCAGGCCCACCGCGCGGATGTCGTGCTGCTGGAGCGTGCGGATCAGCTCGTCCAGGATCAGCGACGTGAGCGCCGGGGTGAGGCCGGAGTGCTGGGCAGGCGCCTCGGTGTCGCTGGGCCGCCCGCGCAGGCTCATCGCCAGCCCGCCGCGGCCCCCGCGGATCACGTCGGCCGCCGAGATGCGCCCGTCGGAAGCGTCGCCCGCCTCGTCGCGCACCGACGAGACGTGGGTGGGCATGGCCACGCGCAGCACGCCGCGGTCGTCGCGCGCGCTGGAAAGCTGGCCGAACGACGTGCTCGTCTCCTCCAGCATCGCCACCTGCTGCGGCTCGATGCCCATCCGCCCGCCCAGCAGCGTGTCGAACGCCGCCATGTACTCGTCGGACGAGTGGACGGTGGCGGAGAAGCGCAGCCCCTGCTTGGGGTCGTTCAGGAAGAGCGTGTTCTGCGCGAGCGTGGCCGAGCCGGTGACCACGCTCACCGGCGGCGGGCCCTTGGCGGCGGGCTTCGCGCCGGGCGTGGCGGGCGGAGGCGCGTCGCGCCACAGGCTCAGCGTCCGCAGCAGCGACGGGACCGAGCCGGAGAAGGTGGGGCCCACGATGCGGACCGTGTCGTCGGCCGGCCCGCCGGGGAGCGGCCGGAACCACTTGCCGCGCAGCAGCTCGGCCCGCTCCTCCAGCGCCCGGCGCAGGGCGCGGGCGCTCACCCCCGCGGTGGGCGTCTCGCCCACCAGGTACACCAGCAGCAGGTCCTGCCCGCCGGTGCTGCGCGCCGCCTGGCGGAAGAGCATGGCGCCCGGCACCGTGTCCGGGTCCGGCGGGTTCTTGTCGTAGTCCCAGGGCAGCCAGAACCTGTCCAGCACGTAGCCCTGCGCCTCCACCGCGCGGCGCACCGCCTCCAGGTCGGCGTCGTACGCCCAGTCCAGCCGCGAGCGCAGCGGGTCCGGCACCGTGGCGATCAGCACCCGGAAGGTGCCGCACCCCTCGCAGGGCAGCTTCGCGGCCAGGTCCGAGCCCGGCACCTGTAGATGCTGGGCGAGCAGCGTGCGCCCGGGGCTCCCGTCCAGCAGCGGCGCGGCGTGGGTGCCCTCGGTCTTCGTGTCGCCCTTGGCCGCCGCCGCCGCCGTCTTCTGCGCGGGCGAGCCGCTGAGCATGGCCACCAGCGCCGCCATGCCGGCGAACCCGCCGGTGGTTCCGAGGAGGGAGGTGCGCTTTTCCATCGAGGGTACCGCTCCGAACGGGGAACCGGAGGCGCGGGAGAGTGGGGAGGGGGCCGACTGCGGAAGGTTGCCGCGGGGAACAGATGCAGCACTCCTTTCACGGCAACAATAAAGCAGATGGACGCGGCCTGCAACGTTCTCCGCACGCGCGGGCGGGCGCGCTCGGGCACGGTCCTCGCGCCGGACGTCCGGTGCGGAGTAGAATGTCCGCGAGCCGTACGCACAGGCCGGCGCGCATCCGCCGAAAGACACCCATCCTCCCATCACCCGCACGGCGAATGAAACGCTTCATCGGCGCCCACACCATCGACAACGGCGGCATCGACATGGCGGCGCGGCGGGCGGGCGCGGCGGGCATGGAGGCGCTCCAGATCTTCAGCACCATCCCCAAGTTCTACGGCGACAAGGCGACCATAAAGCCCGAGCGGGTGGAGCGCTTCCGCGCCGCCCTGGCGGAGACGAAGATCGCGCCGGAGAACGTGGTGGTGCACGGCGCGTACGTCCTCTCCGTCGCCACGGCCGACGAGGACAAGTGGGCGCGGGCCAGCGCGGGGCTCACCAAAGAGCTGGAGCGTTCCACCGCTCTGGGCGTGGGCGCCATCTGCTTCCACCCCGGCTCGGCCAGCGACGGCGACCGCGCGGCGGCGGCGAAGCGCGTGGCGAAGGCCATCACCGCCGCGCTGGAGTCGATCGAGAGCACCACCCGCATCCTGGTGGAGAACACCGCCGGCGCCGGGCAGACGCTGGGCCGCACCGCCGCCGAGGTGGCCGACATCCTGCGCCACGTGCCGGACCGCCTGCGCGAGCGTACCGGCTATGGGCTGGATACCTGCCATCTCTTCGCGTCGGGCTACGACCTGCGGGCGGGGAAGGACGCCGTGGCGGGCGTGCTGGACGAGTTCGAGGCGGCGACGGGCGAGAAGCCGCGCTTCTTCCACCTCAACGACAGCGAGGGCGGCCTGGGCACCAACAAGGACCGCCACGTGCTCATCGGCGAGGGCGAGATCAGTGCGGAGCCGTTCCGCTGGCTGGTGCGCGACGGGCGCAGTGCCGGCATCCCGTTGATCCTGGAGACGCCGCAGGAGAAGTACGACGTCGCGGACGACGATCCGTCGCCCGACCCGTTCGACGTGCGGATGGTGGAGCTGCTCCGTTCTTTCACGGAGTAGCGCGATCGACTCAGTTCTCTCGGGAGGCGTGAGATGCGATTGGAACCGGAGATGCGGGGCCCTGCGGCAGGTTCGCCGCGTGGCGGTACGGCGGGACGGAAGATGCGGGGCGGGACGATGCGAGTTCCGGCGAGGCGATGGGTGGCGATGCCCATCCGCCGCTCGTCTCCCGTGCTCGCAGCCGCGGCGCTGGCGCTGATGCTCGGCGGATGCGCGATGGGCCCCGCCGGACAGGCATCCGCGGGCGGCACGTACGGGGCGGGGGCAGGCGGGGGCGCGGCAGCGTCGTCGGAAGATGCGGCGCGGCAGGTGTTCGCGCTCGTCAACCAGCACCGCGCGACCCGCGGCTGCCCGGCGCTCCAGTGGATGCCAGCCGCCGCCCGCGCCGCGCAGATGCACAGCGACGACATGGCCGCCCGCCGCTACTTCGCCCACGACACGCCGGAGGGGAAGTCGCCCTTCCAGCGGCTGACGGAGGCGGGGGTGAATTGGCGCGCCGCGGCGGAGAACATCGCCATGCACCCCGGTGGCCCCGGTGCCACCGTGGATGGCTGGCTGCACAGCGCCGGGCACCGCGCCAACATCGAGAACTGCGGCTTCACCCACACCGGCGTGGGCGTGCGCGGCAGCTACTACACGCAGGTCTTCGCCACCCTCGCGCGGTGACGGACGAGCGCGCGGGCGGGGCGGAAGACGGCGCACCCGCCGTCCCGGAGGCGTTCGCGGCGCGGCGCGAGAACCGCCGCCGCTTTCTGCTGCGCCTGTACGAGTGCAGCGAGGAAGGCGCCAGCGAGTACCTGGACGGCTACGAGATCGCCGCCGAGCTGGGCCTGTCGCGCCAGGACGCCGAGCGCATCGTTCGCTACCACGAGGACCACGGCTTCGTGCGGAAGACGGGCACCGGCCTTACCCTGCGCATCACCGCCGGCGGCACCGACCACGTGGAGACCGGCGCGGCGGATTGAGCTGCGCGGCCCGGCGGCATCCCATCCCACCCATCCAAACGGCGGGATCACGCGTGAGGCATGTTTCGGTGAAGCCGCAGGGACGGTGAGGCCGGCAGCGTCGATGTGGTCTCATCTCCCGACCGTCCTGTCTTCAATCCACTCGTGACGCACGCACGATGATCCTGGGATCGCTCGCAGACTCGGCCCCGTACGAGTGCCTTTCGCCGCGCATGGCCGCCGGGCTGGCATGGCTGCGCGGCTTCGACCCCGCCACGCCGGACGGGCGGTACGAGATCGACGGCGACCGCGTGTTCGCGCAGGTCGCCACGTACGAAACGGGCCCGTCCACGCCCAAGCGCTTCGAGGCCCACCGCCGCCACGTCGACATCCAGCTCGTGGCCGCAGGCAGCGAGCGCATCCTCCACACGCCCGCCGCCGGCCTCGTGGTGGAGACGCCGTACAGCGGCGAGGCCGACGTCGTCTTCTTCGCCGAGCCGGGCTACAGCAGCTCGCTCCTGCTGCGCGAGGGCGACTTCGCGATCTTCTACCCGGGCGACGCGCACAAGCCGGGCTGCATGGCCGGCGGCAAGCACCAGGTGAAGAAGGTCGTCGTCAAGGTGCTTCTGGAGGATTGAGCGAGGTCTAGGCTCGGGATGCGCCGCTGAGCGGGGCCGAACCGTGCCGCCGGCCCAACGGCGAGATGCGGACGGAAGAGGGGCGGCGCTTCGATGGAAAGCGTCGCCCCTCGAGTTCGTCACGGTACGGCGCGATCGCCGCCGCCGGGCCTCATCCCCTTCCGCAATTCGTCCGCTTCCATGAAGTTTACCGTCCTCCGCATGCGGCGCCCCGTCTCGCCCGTGTTCCGCGGGCCAATCGGGGGCCTCTCGTCATCCGGGCCGGTCGCGTGATTCCGCCGGCCCGCCGACCGCCTCCCCACGAACGCTGCTCATCGATGCGAAAGCTGCTGATTCCCGCCGCCGCCCTGCTCGCCGCGGGCTGCGCGGATTCCACCCGTCCGCCCGTGCCCGCGTCCGTGATCGTGGCGCCCGGAAGCATCTCCATGGACGCAGTCGGCGCCACGAAGGTGGTGCATGCGTCGGTGGTGGACGACGGCGGCAAGGGCATGCCCGCCGCGGCGCTCACGTGGTCGTCCAGCTCGCCGGCCGTGACCGTCGCCCCCATGGGCGGCGACAGCGCGAAGGTGGCCGCGGCGGCGAACGGGACGGCTGCCGTCACCGCCAGCTCGGGCGGCGCTTCCGGAACGGTGGCCGTGCACGTGGCGCAGGTCCTGGTGGGGATCGCCGACCTCGCCGGCCCCCTGAACGGCGTGGTGGGCCACGTGGTGGACACTCCCGTCCGCGTGAAGGCGCTCGACCGGCTGAACGTGGGCATACCCGGCCAGTCGATCACGTTTCAGTCAGTGGTGGGCGGGGGCACCTTCTCCCCCGCCACGGCGGTCACCGACGAGAACGGCATCGCGGCCACCACGTGGACCCTGGGGCCCGTCGCCACCACCCAGCAGGCGCTCGTCAGCCTGGGCGGTCTCCAGCTCGGGCGGCTGACCGCGGTCGCGGCTCCCACCGCTCCGGCCGCGGCGTTGAAGCCCGCGGGAGACGACAACGCGGCCGTGGCGGGGACGGCCGTCGCCATCCAACCGCGGGTGATCGTGCTCGACTCCCTGGGGAACCCCCTCGCGGGGCTGCCCGTCAGCGTCTCCGTCACGTCCGGCGGGGGCAGCGTCACCGCCTCCACCCAGCCGGTCACCGGCACCGACGGCCAGTACACCGTCTCCCGGTGGGTCCTGGGCCCCACGCCCGGGCCCAACACCCTCACCGCCACCTTCCCCGGCACCGGCGTGAAGCCGCTGGTGTTCTCGGCCCAGGGGCTCAGCCGGATGCCCGCGGCGGTGGCGGCGGTGACGGTGACCGACCAGGCGGCGATGGCCGGCACCGCCGTTCCCAGCGCCCCGGCCGTCGTGGTCCGCGACGCCGCGGGCAACCCCATGCCGGGCATCGCGGTCCGCTTCGCGGTCACCGGCGGCGGGGGCTCGGTGGGCGACGCCTCCGTGGTCAGCAACGCTTCCGGGGTGGCCGTGGTCTCGCGCTGGGAGCTGGGGGCGGCCGCGGACCTGAACACGCTCACCGCCACCGTGCCGGGGCTCCCGAACGGCTCCGTCGTCTTCCGGGGCGCCGGGTGCTCCGGCAGCGGCCCCCGGTTCGAGATCACCGTCTGCATCACCACGCCCATGACGGCCGCGCAGCGGGGGGCGTTCCAGTTCGCCGCCGCCAAGTGGAGCACCGTCATCACCGGCGACCTGCCGGACGTGGCGGGCTCGGTCGCGGCGGGCGACTGCGGCGACGACACGCCCGCCGCGAGCCAGACGTTCGACGACCTGCTCATCTTCGCGTCGGTCAAGAACATCGACGGGCCGGGGCGGATCCTGGGGCAGGCGGGCCCGTGCTACACCCGCAACGGGGCCTTCGGGCTGCCGGTTGTGGGGGTGATGGAGTTCGACGCGGCAGACTTGGCGAACATGGAGACCACCGGCACGCTGCGGCCCGTCATCCTCCACGAGATGGGCCACGTGCTGGGGGTGGGCTCGCTCTGGTACGACTTCGGCCTGCTCCAGGACCCCAGCGGCGTGAGCACCTTCGACACCTACTACAACGGCAGCGGCGGCCTCGCCGGCTTCGCGGACATCGGCGGGAACGCCTACACCGCCGGGAAGAAGGTGCCGGTGGAGAACTCGGGCGGTGCGGGGACGATGAACGGCCACTGGCGCGAGTCGGTGCTGGGCATCGAGCTGATGACGGGCTACGTTGCGCCGGGCCCGAACCCGCTGAGCCTCCTCACCGTGCGCTCGCTGGCGGACCTGGGCTACACCGTAGATCCCGCCGCCGCCGACGGGTTCGCCCTTACCCTGGCCTCGTCCACTCCCACCGGCGCCTCTCTGCGGATGGTGAAGATGGACGACGACGTCTATCCCGGCCCGCGGTACAAGTTCGGGCCGCGCGGCACCGGCATGCGGGTCCGTTAGCGTTTCGAGCCCGACGGGGGGAGAACGCATCCGCCGGGAGATGCGGGGAAGGGCGGCGCTTTCACGGCGCCGCCCTTCCGTCTTCCCCCGCGCCCGCACCCTGCGTCTCGCCCGTCCGGCCGGGCCGTGGCGGACGGATGAGCGCGGGGATGGAGAGCAGCGCCCAGGCGCCCTCCAGCAGCACGAATCCCCAGCGCCGGTCGATGATCGCGACCCAGGTGAGGAGTGACGATCCGGCGAGGTTCAGCGCCGAGAACAGCCGGTGCTCGCGGCCCATCCAGCCGCGCTGGTAGCTGAAGTACGCGCTGAGGATGAGCACCGCGCCGATGATGGAGACGACCTGGAAGAACATGGGTCCGGGGATGATGGATGGCTCACGTAGAGATGCGCTCCCGATCCGCCTGCCGGACCGGGAGCGCATCTCGTTTTCCCGCAGCGCCTACGCGGATGCGCTCACCGTCTCGCGCTCCGCGGGCTCGCAGGCGAAGGCGTCGAGCACGTCGTCCGCCGGGGAGCGGGCGCGGCGCGTGTAACGCTCGAAGAACTCGTGCGCCTCGTCCACCATCTCGCCGGAGACGAAGCGGCCGAGCGCGGCGGCCCCGCGGAGCGCGACCTGGAAGAAGTCCGACGCGACCGAGGCGATGCGCGGGTCCGTGAGCCCGTCGCGGCCGGCCGCGCGCAGCAGGTCGGCGCTGGGCGCGCCGAGGAGCGCTCGCGCTTCGGCGAAGCTGGGGGCGTGGTACGTGGCGCCCACGAGCAGCACGAGCGGCGCGGCGTACCACTCCGGCGCGACCGCATCTGCCGAGCGGACTTCCACGAAGCCCTTGGGGCGGATCTCCGGAAAGAGCGTGGTGAGGTGTAGATGCCAGTCCTCCAGCGTCGCCTCGCCGCGCGCGTTCCACTCCGCGAACGGCAGGTGCGCCCCGTCTGCCGCGCGGCGCAGGATCACGGGCGCGTGGAGGGCGAAGCGGAGATACTCGTCCACCGGGTCGGCCGCGCAGGGGAGGATGCCGGTGCGGCCGCCGTCCAGCTCGCGCCACACGCGTGCGCGGAAGCTGCGGTCGCCCGTCGCCTCGCCGCGATAGACGGGGGAGTTCGCGAAGATGGCGACCACGTGCGGCGCGGCGGCGTTGAGCATCCGCCACGTGTCCAGCGGGCTCGGCCCCCAGTCCAGGCTGGCCTGGAACGCCGCCGTCTGCCGCATCATCCGCGTGCCGCCGGTGCCCGCCGCCTCCATGAACGCGGTGAGCGCCACGTAGCGCTTGCCCGGCAGCTGCAACGGGATGTCGTCCACCGCGTTGCAGGGGTCGATGCCCACGCTCAGCAGGTCGATTCCCTCGCCGCGCGCCATCTCCCGCAGCGGCACCACGACGTTGCGCAGCGAGCGGACGAGCAGGTCCACCGTTGGGAAGGGGGATGCGCTCAGCTCGATCTGACCGCCAGGCTCGTACGTGATGGTCCCGCCGTCCGGCAGCACGAAGCGCGGCACTCCGTACGACGAGGGCTCCTCGCGCCACCCGTGCCCCGCGCCGAAGCGCCGCAGCAGCGGCAGGGTGGAGGGGCCTTCGTCCGCTACGATGGGGACGACGGCGCGGGTGTCCGCATCCACCGGGATCAGCTCCACCTCGGCGCCCACCACGGGCGGGCGGACGACGGAGCGGCGCATGCCGAACGACACGTCGTGCAGGTCCGCGGCGAGCAGGTCCGGCGGAAGCGGGGCGCGGGGGGCGCTCATGCAGGCGAGCCCAGCATCAGCGCGTACAGCCCTTCGTCGTCCGTCTCCCAGCGCTCCACGCGCAGGCCGGCGCCGGCGAACATGGCGTCGATGCTGGCGCGGTCGTGCTTGCAGCTCACCTCCGTGCGGATCGTCTCGCCCGCAGCGATGCGGATGGGGCCCACGCCGGGCACGTGCACCGTCTGGGGCCCGCTCGCCTCCAGGTGCATCTCGATGCGGTGGCGCACGGGCTCGTAGAAGGCGCGGTGGCGGAAGGCGCGCACGTCGAAGTCCGCGCCCGTCTCGTGGTTCAGCACGCGCAGCATGTTGAGGTTGAACTCCGCCGTCACCCCTGCCGTGTCGTTGTACGCCGCCTCGATGCGCGCGGGGTCCTTGCGGAGATCCACGCCCATCAGGAACCGGTCGGCCGGCCCCATCCGCCGCCGCACCTCGGACAGGAGCGCGACCGCCTCGCCGTCCGGGAAGTTGCCGATCGTGCTGCCGAGCAGCGCGTGAAGCGTGGGGTGAGCGAGGCCCGCCGGCAGGTCGAAACGCTCCGTCATGTCCGCCACGACGGGGAGGATCGACAGGGCCGGATACTCGCCGCGCAGGCCGGACGCCATCTCCCGCAGGAATCCGGCGCTCACGTCCACCGGCGCGTACGCCTCCCCGCTGCCCGCGGCCACCATCGCGTCGAGCACGATGCGCGTCTTCACCGCGCTGCCGGCGCCCAGCTCCACGAGCGTGGCGGGCCGCATCTCCGCGATCCACACCGGCATCCAGCGCTCCAGCAGCCCACGCTCGGTGCGCGTCAGGTAGTATTCGGGGAGGCGTGTGATCTCCTCGAACAGCTGCGAGCCGCGCACGTCGTAGAAGAACTTGGGCGAAAGCTCCTTCTGCGGGCGGGCCAGGCCGTCGCGGATCTCGGCCAGCATGGCGGCGGGGGCGCGCGCCTCGGCGCAGGCGTTCTCAGCCATCGCGCGCCACCCGGAAGCCGCTGAAGATCTGCCGGCGAATCGGGTAGTCCCAGTTGCGGAAGGTGGTGCGGATGGCCCCCGGCCGCGTGGCCCACGACCCGCCGCGCAGCACCTTGTAGTCGCTGCCGAAGAAGACCTCGCTGTACTCGGGGTACGGAAACGTCTCGTAGCCCGGCCACGGCTGGAAGTCGCTGCTCGTCCACTCCCACACGTCGCCGATCATCCCGTAGCAGCCGATGGGCGACACGTTGCGCGGGTAGCTGCCCACGGGCGCCGCCTCGAAGGCGAGCTGGTCCAGGTTCGCGTCGCTCGGCCCCGGCAGGTCGTCGCCCCAGGGGTACGCGCGCTTCGTCCCCGTCTCCGGGTCCCACGACGCGGCGGCCTCCCACTCCTGCTCGGTGGGGAGACGCACGCCGGCCCAGCGGCAGTACGCCTCGGCCTCGTGCCAGCTCACGTGGCAGACCGGGCGCAGCGGGTCCACGGGCGCGGTGCGGTCCATGTGGCGCACCTGCCACCCATCTTCCGTGCACGTCCAGAACTGCGGCGCCTGCGCGTCCGCCTCCCCGCGCCACTTCCACCCCGCGTCGGACCACAGCTCCGGGCGGCGGTATCCCCCGTCTTCCACGAAGCGCACGTACTCGCCGTTGGTCACCGGCGCGGCGCCGATCCAGAACGGCGGAAGGTCGACGATGTGGCGCGGACGCTCGTTGTCGTACGCAGCCGTGCGGTCGTCCGTCCCGATCTCCACCTGCCCGCCGGGGAAGCGCACCATCCCGTCCTTCTCGCCGCCGACGTGCTTGCCCGCACCGAAGCTGACGGCGCGCGGGGCGCGGTAGGGCCGCTCCTCCTTGAGCTGGAGCGACTGGAGCATGGTCTCGTTGTGCTGGTACTCGTGCTGCGCGACCATGCGGTACACGTAGCCGCCCGCCAGCAGCCCGGCCGCGTGCCCGGCCGCGTCGCCCGCGGACATGCGCTCCAGCACCGCGCGGCGCACGTCCGCCATCGTCTCCAGCTCGCTCGCCAGCGTGGGCAGCGCGAGCTTGCCGCGGACGGAGCGGGGGTGCTCGAACGGGTTGAACATCCCCGGCATCTCGCCGAACTCCACCGGCCCCTCGAGGTTGTTGATGAGCCACAGCTCCTCGAAGTGGGCGATGTGGCCCAGGTCCCACAGGATCGGGCCCATCAACGGGCTGTGCTGCGCACGAAGGTCGTCTTCCGAGACGGGGCCGATGAGCAGCAGCGTGCGTTCGCGCGCGTCCATCAGCAGCTCCGCGGCTTCGCGCGCGGAGAGGGGCGGTGCGGTGGATGCGGTCGTCATCGGGCCGTGAGGGGAGGGAGTGGACCGGCCGGGTGGAGACGGTTCCCAAGCTATGCGGCAGCCTCGCGGCGCGCCATCGTCTTCCATCCGGCGTTTACGTACGATGTTTGTGCAAGGTTTGGACTTCGCCCGCCCGCTTCCGGTAGATGGAGCACTCGGGGACCGCCGGATCGCCCGCTCGTCGTCTGCCGTACCGGCGTCGTGGGATGGGCGGGTGAGTGTCAGGGTGAAAAGGTCGAGGCGGAAAGGCGGTTTCGCATCCCCTGCACACCGCGGGCCGGAATCTCTTCGGGCGGCGTGGCGCCGTGCGGAGGCGTGGCTTCTCCCACGCGTCCACCTGCTGACGAACCTGCTGCGCGTCAGGCAGGCGGCGGTCGAGGCACTGCCGGCTGAGCACAGAGAGCTCGATCTCGGCCATGTTCAGCCAGCTGCCATGCTTGGGCGTGTGGCGGAACTCGAGTTTGCGCAGGATGCGGCGCGCCTCCTCAGCCGGGAACGCGGTGTAGAGCGCCCACGGGGTGGGGTGTTCAGGTCGTCGAGCACAACGCAGATCTCTCGGCCTCCGGGTAGTGCACGTCCACCAGCGCTCTCATCTGCTGGGCAAAATCGAGAGTCGTCCGTTGCGCCGTCACCTCCACGTGCCTCCAACCGCGCAACGGCTCGAAGTGGAGGAATAGGTTGCAGGTACCGCAACGGCGGTACTCGTAGTAGCGTTGCACCTGATCCGGGCGCACCGGCAGGGGGAGCCGTACCTCATCGGTCAGGCTGGTAGGGAAGCTCGTCGAAGGTGACCACCGGAAAGCGCGGATCATACGGCTCCTCGTACAGGTCCAGCAGGTCTTCCAGGTGGCAAACGAACTCGGCTCCGACGCTAGGGATGCACCACTGCTCCTTCTGCCAAGGCTTCAATTCGTTTTTTAAAACACCGTCGCACGGTCTCGTCGGAAACGCTTTCGGTGGCTTCAAGGCTCACCAGGCGGTCGGCGAGCAGTTGCCACATCCAGCATAGCCGTCCCTCGGGCGGGTCGCTGCACGCCAGCGCCACCAGCATGGCCTCGTCGCGGCCGGAGAGCCTCCGCGGGGCACCGGCGCGAGCCGGTCGCCCAACGCCCGCTCAAGTCCACCGTCCACGAAGCGCTTACGAAGACGCTCCACGGTGGGCCGGCTGGTATGGAGTGCTTCGCTGATGTCCTCGTCTGTGCGGTCTTCGTCCGCGAGCAAAAGCACACGCGCCCGCGTCAGCCTTCGCGCGGGAGCACTACCGCGCTTCAGCAGACCAAGGAGATCTGCACGTTCCGCCGGCGTGAGATCCACCACGTAGAGCTGCTTCGGCATGAACCCTCTCCAGTTGAGGTTTCCATACCTAAACCGATCAGAGGCTATACATCAGACTTTTGTGGCGCACTGCTAGCAAGGAAACACCGGAATGCGCTTCGTGTCTAATCGCATTCTCGACCACACGAATCCACACCTTTCGTCGGAAGCCGCTATCGCGTTCCGTTTCAAGCGCTTGCGCACCGGGAGGAACGCCGCTATGGTAGAAGAACATCCGTATTCAGCCCGACCGCCGGTTCCGCACGCGCAGCCATCTTCCACGGCTGCGCCGCCCGACGCAGCGCACGCACGCCAGCTTCGGCTTGCTCGCGGGCTGTGCCGCCCAACGCCGTCTCCCCCTGTTCCGAGCTCGCTCCAGCCGTCGTGGAGCGCATGCGGAGATGCAGGATCGGCGCGGGAGATGCGGAGACGGGAATCGACGGTGGATGTGATGCGGGCTGCCGAACCGGTGCGCGACCGCGCTGGCTCGGTGGATGCGGAAGAGGACGAGGGGACCGGGTCGGGGCCGGGAAGAGGATGCGCGACGGGAGCGGTGCCGCGGGATGCGGCGCTTCCGGGAGCGCCGGTTCGGTCGGCCCGCGCGGACGCGGGCGACGCGGCAACAGACAACGAGGTGCGCCATGACCCCGGAACGCGAGATCCCCACCTGCCAGGGCCTGACCTGGTCCGTAGCCCCCGCCGGCGCCGAGGCGTGGGAGGAAGCCTGCGCCTACCGCGCGAACTCCATCTTCGCCTGGCTGGCGCTGGTGATGCTGGTGGGCATCAACGTGTACCTGGGCCACCCGCACCACGAGCTGGTGGGCGGCGGCGACTACCAGATGGTGCTGCCCGCCATCCCGCCCATGCTGGCGTACGGCGTGAACGCGGTGCTGCTCGCCACGGTGGGCTGGTTCCTGGTGCGCGGCACGCTGGCCATGCACCGCGACCCGCTGCGCTGGCGCATGACCATCGCGCAGGTGGGCGTGGCGCTGCTCGTCTACTCCGGCAGCGTCATCTACCTCTCCACCGCCGCCGCCCTCTTCGGCGGCCCCACGAACCCGTAGCACGGTTCGGTAGATGTACGGCGAACGGCCGGCGGCCCTCCACGCGAGGCCGCCGGCCGTTCTGGCATCTACCGCCCTCGCTGAATCACCCATTTCGGGATGTGCGCCTGCCGGTCCCTCGAAGCTGTCGGCGCCGCCGCTCTTCATCTCCCGATCGCTGATGGATCTCCACGGCGGACGCGGGCTGCGCATCATCTACCGTACTCCATCCCGCTCCCGGCTGCTACCCCTTGCCGTCGCACGGACTTGCATGGTGCGGTAGATGTGCAGCCGGGGCGATGAGCGGCTATATTCCGGCCGAGCCACGCTCGCCACGTCCCACATCCCCAGACGCCTCTTGAGCACTCCGCACACCGCCCGCCCGGCGCTTCGCCGGATGGTCTTCGCGCTCTCGTCCCTGCTCCTCGCCGTCCCCTCGTCCGCCCGTGCGCAGGGCGGCGGGCTCGCGCTCGTCACGCCGCCGCAGAGCGCGCGCGTGTACGGCCGCGACGGCTCGCTCATCGCCGAGATCGGCCCGCAGGTGCGCACCATCGTGCCCATCCGCTCGCTGCCGGCCTACGTGCCCAAGGCGTTCGTGGCGGTGGAGGACAAGCGCTTCTACGAGCACTCCGGCGTGGACCCCGTGGGCCTGGCGCGCGCCATCGGCCGCACGCTCGAGGGGCACCGGCAGGGCGCCAGCACCATCACGCAGCAGCTCATCGGGGCCATGTACCCGCGGCAGGTGGACCGGCGCGACATGTCGGTGGAGCGCAAAGTCCGCGAGATGCAGATGGCGCTGGAGCTGGAGCAGCGGTACGGCAAGGAGCGGATCCTGGAGGCGTACCTCAACCAGATCTACTTCGGGCACGGCTGGTTCGGCATCGAGGCCGCGGCGCAGCACTACTTCGGCAAGCCCGCCTCGCGCCTGAACGTGGAGGAGACGGCCATGCTCGCCGCGCTGCCCAAGGGCGCCGGCGTGTACTCGCCCAAGATCAATCCCGCGCGTGCCCTGGAGCGGCGCAACCTCGTCCTGGGGCTGATGGCCGAGTCGGGCGCCATCACGCAGGGCGAGGCGGCGGCAGCGCGGGCGCGTCCCATCCGCCTGGCGCCCAACAACGGCTACTCCACCCGCCCGCCGTGGGTGATCGAGCAGGTGCGGCAGTTCCTGGAGCAGACGTACGGCCCCACGTACGGCACGGTGGGCCTGCGCGTGTGGACCACGGTCCAGCCGGCCGCGCAGAACGCCGCCGACAGCTCGCTCGTCCACGGCCTGAAGCGCGTGGAGGCCATGCGCTGGTTCCGCGGCCCGCGCTTCGGCACGGCGGCGGCGAAGGCGGGCGCGGGCGGCACGAACTACCTGCAGGGCCTCGTCGTCTCGGTCGACGCGCGCACGGGCGAGATCCTGGCCATGACGGGCGGGCGAAGCTGGGAGGACTCGCACTTCAACCGTGTCGTCAACGCGCGGCGGCAGCCCGGCTCGGCCTTCAAGCCCATCGTCTACACCACCGCGCTGGAGCACGGCGTCACGCCTGCCACGGTGATGATGGACACCGCGCTCCACATCCCCCTGCGCGGCGGCGGCGCCTATTCGCCGAAGAACTCCGACGACGTGTTCCGCGGCCCCGTGACGGTGCGGCGGGCGCTCACCGAGTCCATCAACACCATCGCCGTGCAGCTGGGAATGCAGGTGGGGCTGGACACGGTGGTGGCCACGGCCAAGCGCTTCGGCATCGCGTCGCCCATCCACCCCTACCCGTCCAGCATGATCGGCGCGGGGGCGGTCACGCCGCTGGAGTTGGCGGGCGCGTACACCGCGTTCGCGAACCGGGGGATGCGCGTGGAGCCGTTCCTCATCCGCCGCGTGGCCGACCGGGGCGGGCGCATCCTCTTCGACCGCAACTCGCGCGGCTTCCGCACGCTCTCGCCCGCCGTCGCCTTCCTGGCGACCGACCTGATGAAGGACGCGGCGGAGAAGGGAACCGGCCGCGAGGCCCGCCAGCGCCTGCAGGCGAGCGTGCCGATGGCCGGGAAGACGGGGACGACGGACAACGGGGCGGACGTGTGGTACGTGGGCTTCACGCCCGAGATGGTGACCGCGGTGTGGATCGGGTTCGATACGCCCAAGTCCGTGGGCGCGGGCGCGTACGGCGGCACGCTGGCGGCGCCCATCTGGGGCGACATGATGCGCGAGGTGTACGCCCGGCGCCGCGCCCCGCAGCCGTGGACGCCGCCCGCGGGCGTGGAGACGGTCGCCATCGACCCCGCCACCTCGGCACCGGCCGTGGGCGCCTGCCCCGCCGGCCCCGCGCTGCGCGAGTACCTGCTGGCGGAGACGGTGCCCGCGGGCGCCTGCGTGATCCGCAACGGCCGCCCCGTTCTGGAGCAGCCCGAGCCCGCCGACGCCGCCCGCCTCGACTCTCTCCCGGCAGACAGCCTCCCGCCGCCTCCGCCGCCCCGCGCCCGCCGCTGAGGCGGCGAAGGAAGGCCGACGCACGAGGGCTCCGCGCACGCAACGCGGGGCCCTCGCCGCATCTCAGACGAAATGCGGGAGAATCGGTGCGGCCGGCATCGCCCTGGCGGCTCATATAAAGCCGCGGGCTACGACGGCACGAAGCCCACCGGCGTGGGCTGCTACCGATGGTCCGAACCGATTCGGCGAGACTCCGCGAAGGCAAGTCGAACGACCCGGATTCCGTATCACGCATTGGACATGGGGATCGAGCGGCGGAATTGGCGAGAGGGACGGTGTGGCGCTCGTCGTGCAGTGGGTCAGGCGCGTTGGAGAAACCAGGCGCGGGACACACTCACACCAGGCGAGGTGACGGGATGATCACGCTCAGCGACGCGCGGCGGGTGATCGCCGCGGCAGAGGAGAAGGCGCAGAAGATCGGGCAGCCCATGAACATTGCGGTGGTGGACGCGGGCGGGAACCTGGTGGCGCACGTGCGCATGGACGGCGCCTGGATGGGCAGCGTGGACATCTCCATCAACAAGGCGTGGACGGCCCGCGCGTTCGACATCGCCACCAAGGACCTGGCCAAGCTCAGCCAGCCGGGCGAGGACTTCTTCGGCATCCACGTCTCCAACGGCGGCCGGGTGATGATCTTCGCCGGCGGCATTCCGCTCAAGAAGGGCAGCGAGGTCGTGGGCGCCATCGGCGTGAGCGGCGGCGCGGGCAAGCAGGACCAGGAAGTCGCCGAAGCCGGTGCCAAAGCCTTCTAATCCCCCGGCCGAGCCGCCGCCCCGCATCTCCGGAACGGCCCCCTTTTTCCATAGATATACCACCGCCCAGAACTCTTCACCGCAGCGACCAACAAGCTCCCTCCCCCAGGCAGTTTTGGGGGAGGGTTGGGGAGGGGGCCCGCCTCCCCCCGGAACCATCCTCCCGATCCCCGATCCTGATTCCGTTCCAAATCCCGAGCACGTCCCCATCGCCCGCTGCCTGGGAAGAGTGTGGCTCCCGCGCCCCGCATCCGTGTCCCATCTGACCCATCGGCGATACGCACCTCCCGTCCGCGCGCCGCGCGTGCATCCTCGCGATTCCTCGCGAAATCTCACCGAAAGGCGCGCGCCGCACGAGGCGTCGCCCTGTCCGGAAACCAGGCACCGGACGTGCACTGGCGCGGCCTGCGGCGTCCCGCGCCTGATGCGATGCGGCACTGAAACACGCGCGCCGTCCCCGCCGCGGCCCTGGATGGGGCACGCGGGAACGGCGCCAAACAAGGGCTTTGAGGCCCGGCCCGGACGATGTATACTTGGTGCGCACGGCAGGAACTTTGCCGGAGTGCACGGTTACACCCACGCTGGCCCCGCGGCGGCCCCGAGCCCCGCCCCACGCCCCGCCTTCCCTGTCCCGCCATGATGCGAGCCCCCGCAGCGCCCGGTTCCCGCCGTCCCCGCGTTCCCCCCGCGCTCACCCGCGGCGGCGAGCGCTTCGAGGGCCTCGCCATCCTGGGCGAGTTCGACGACGACCTGGGCCTGCTGCTGTGGCAGACGGTGCGCAACGTCCTCCTGTGGACCCGCACGCCGCCGGATGAGCGCGCGGGCGTCTTCGCGGGC
>DASRQW010000302.1 GCA_035696245.1 Longimicrobiaceae bacterium
CGCCGCGCCGCCGGCCGACCCGCAACCCAAGACCACTCCATGAGCGCTCCCGAGCCGGCATCGCCGGACATGCAGCCGCGGCACCGGATGCCGTACCAGAACGTCCTCCAGACCATCGGGTGGACGCCGCTGGTGCGCCTGAACCGCATGGCCGAGGGCATCCGCACCCCGGTCTACGCCAAGGCCGAGTTCATGAACCCCGGCGGCAGCGTGAAGGACCGTATCGGGCCCGCGATCATCGAGGCGGCGGAGCGGTCGGGCGAGCTCCGGCCCGGCGGGACCATCGTGGAAGGCACCAGCGGCAACACCGGCGTGGGCCTGGCGCTGGGCGCCGCCATCAAGGGCTACCGCTGCATCTTCACCATCCCCGACAAGATGAGCCAGGAGAAGGTGCGCCTGCTCAAGGCCTTCGGGGCCGAGGTCATCGTCACGCCGTCCGCCGTGGCCCCCGACCATCCGGACAACTACGTGATGATGGCGAAGCGCATCGCGCACGAGACGCCCAACGCCATCCTCGCCAACCAGTTCTACAACCAGGCCAACCCCGAGGCGCATTACCGCACCACCGGCCCCGAGGTGTGGGAGCAGACGGGCGGGCGGGTGACGCACTTCGTCTCCGCCGCGGGCACGGGCGGCACGATCACGGGCGCGGGGCGCTACCTCAAGGAGATGAACCCCAACGTCCGCATCGTGGGCGGCGACCCGGTGGGCTCCATCATCCGCGAGTTCGCGCAGACGGGGCAGAAGGGCGAGGGCGCCCCGTACAAGGTGGAGGGCATCGGCCAGGACAAGATCCCCGGCACGCTGGACCTCTCCGTGGTGGACGAGTGGCGCTCGGTGGACGACCGCTCGGCGATGAGCCTGGCGCGGCGCCTGACCCGCGAGGAAGGGCTGTTCGTGGGAGGATCGAGCGGCCTGATCGCGCAGGTGGCGCTCGACGTCGCCCGCGAGGTGGACGATCCCGACGCGTGCGTGGTCTTCATCCTCTGCGACACGGGCGAGCGCTACCTCTCGAAGGTGTTCAACGACGAGTGGATGCGCGAGAACCAGCTGCTCGACACCTCGCGCGTGACGGTGGGCGACATGGTGCGGCAGAAGGAGGCCAAGGCGCCGCGCGAGCTCATCTCCGTCTCCCCGGCCACGCCGGTGCGGCAGGCGCTGGCCTTCATCACCTCGCAGAACGTCAGCCAGCTCCCCGTGGTCGCCGAGGGCGACTGCGTGGGCCACATCAGCGAGGCCACGGTGATGGCGCGGGTGCTGGAGAACACCGCCGTGCTCGACCAGGCGGTGCAGACGCTGATGGACGCGCCCCTTCCGGTGGTGGACGGGCACGTGGACATGCCGGGTGTGATGCGTCTCCTTTCGCGCCACAACCCCGCGGTGCTGGTGCGCGAAGGCGGCAAGCTGTCGGGGATCATCACCCGCTACGACGTGCTGCGCTACGTGACCGACGGCCGGTGAGGTGCGGTTGACGTAGTAAGTCGTTGTCCTCCACACCATTCCGGCGCCGTGGGGGACGGCGGGCCCGTTCCGGGGCGCCGGAACTTTTTCCTTGCCGTTCGTGGCGGACGCGTTACATTCCGCGACGTCCCCCGCTACGCACCGCTGGTACTCTCAGGTCGCCCCTGCGCAGCACGGGAGTTCCACCCACTCTTTTCCACTCGAGGGAAATGTGATGAAACGAGGTTCGCAGACCGCGGCGATGCTGCTGTGGGCGCTGCTCCTGGCAGTTTGCCTGCCGGCGGCCGCCCGCGCGCAGGCCGTGACCACGGCCGCGGTGAGCGGTCGCGTGGTGAACGCCGAGCAGGCTCCGGCCGCCGGCGTGCAGGTGACGGCGACCAACACGGCGAACGGCTCGGTCTCGCGCGTGGTGACGCGCGCCGACGGCCGGTACCTGCTTCCCGGCCTTCAGCCGGGCTCGTACCGCCTGACCGTCTCGGGCCTGGGCATGGCCACGCAGACGCGCACGGTGAACCTGGCGCTCGGCACCACGGCCACGAACGACTTCACGCTCGCCTCGCAGGCCATCAGCCTGGGCCCGATCACGGCCACCGCCGAGCGCAACGCGATCATCTCGTCGTCGCACACGGGCGCCGCGACCACCATCAGCGACAGCACGCTGCGCCGCGCGCCCACCATCTCGCGCGACCTGAGCGACTTCACGCGCCTGGTGCCGCAGCTGGCGATGACCAACTCGACCACCGGCGCCATCAGCGCGGGCGGCCGTAACAACCGCTACAACCAGCTCCAGATCGACGGCACCTCCAGCAACGACATGTTCGGCCTCTCGGGCAGCGGCACGCCCAGCGGCCAGGCCGGCGGCAAGGCGATCACGCTCGAGGCGGTGCAGGAGCTCCAGGTCGTGCTCGCGCCCTTCGACGTGCGCCAGAGCGGCTTCACCGGCGCGTCGGTGAACGCGGTGACCAAGTCGGGCACCAACCGATTCCAGGGCACCATCAGCGGCTTCAACCGCAACGAGGGGCTGGCCGGCCGCTACATCACCCCGGCCGACACCGTCTCCAGCAAGCTGGACAAGTTCCGCAACACCGAGATCGCCGGCTCGTTCGGCGGCCCGATCATGCGCAACAAGGCCTTCTTCTTCCTGGCCGGCGAGCGCACCAACCGCACGAACCCGATCAACTACATCGCCGGCAGCAACTCGGCGCTGGGCGTGACCAGCACGCAGGCGCAGCAGCTCGCCGACACGCTGGCGGTGCTGGGGTACGCCCCCGGCGGCATCAGCGGCCGCCGCATCGAGCGGGCGAGCACCAACCTGTTCGGCCGCCTCGACTTCAACCTGGGCCAGAACAACCGCCTCACGCTGCGCCACAACTACATCGACGCCAACCGCGGTGACTTCGGCAGCAGCGCGCGCACGTACTACCTGGCCAACGCGGGCTACACGCAGTTCAGCACCACGAACAGCAGCGTGCTGCAGCTCAACTCGGGCTTCGGTGGCGGCGTGTTCAACGAGCTGCGCCTGGGCTACAACCGAGTCCGCGACCACCGCGGCTTCGAGGGTGGCCAGTTCCCGCGCATCCAGGTCAACGCGTCGAACGGCAACCTGGTGGCCGGCACCGAGAACTTCTCGGGGCAGAACATCCTGGACCAGGACGCGTTCGAGATCACCAACGACCTGACGATCCCGGCCGGCTCGCACACGCTGGTGTTCGGCACCAGCAACCAGTTCTCGAAGTTCAGCAACCTGTTCGTGCGCAACCCGTTCGGCAACTACGTCTTCCAGAGCTACGCGGACTTCGTGGCCGGCCGCGCGTCGAACTACCAGTTCAGCTACCTGGTGCCCGACACCGACCCGAACACCCCCGGCGACCAGCCCGGCCGCCCGCGCGCCGACTTCGGCGTGCGCCGCTACGCGCTGTACGGCGAGGACCGCTGGGACGCGCTGAGCAACCTGCAGGTCACGCTGGGCCTGCGCGTGGACCGCAACGGCTACCCGGACACGCCGGGCGAGAACACGGCCTTCGCCGCCATCTACGGCCGCCACACCAGCGCCGTACCGGAGAACTCGACCACCTGGAGCCCGCGCATCGGCTTCAACTGGGACCTGTTCGGCGACCAGACCACGCAGCTCCGCGGCGGTGCGGGCGTGTTCAGCGGCGCGAACCCGCTGGTGTGGGTGTCGAACGTCTACGGCAACACCGGCCTGGACTACATCCGCTTCACCTGCGACCGCCTGAACACCAACAACAACGACGATCCGCCCCCGTTCGTGTTCGACCCGGCGAACCAGCCGCGCAGCTGCGTGACGTCGGCCGGCGTGCCGATCGCGGCCGCCGCCGCGCCGAACGAGATCGACCTGGTGGACCCGAACTTCCGCTCGCCGCAGGTGGCCCGCTACTCGCTGGGCATCGACCGGCAGCTCCCGCTGGGCCTGGTGGGCACGCTCGAGGGCCTGTACACGCAGACCATCCACGACGTGCTGTACCAGAACCTCCGCGTCTTCCCCACGGGCCTGCGCGTGGAGAACCGTCCGGCGTACGCCCTTCGCGGCGGCACCCCGGGCTTCGGCGACGTGATCGACCTCACGAACACGAGCGCCGGCTACGCCTACAACCTGACGGCGCAGCTCCAGCGCCAGTTCCGCAACGGGTGGGACTTCTCGCTGGCGTACACGCGCTCGAAGGCCAAGGACGTGAACCCGATCACGAGCAGCCAGGCGATCTCGAACTGGCAGTTCAACGTGACGGCCAGCGACCCGAACAACCCGGGCCTGCACACGTCCGACAACGACATCCCCAACCGCGTGGTGGCCACGACGTCGTACTCGCTGCGTCTCTTCTCGCGCGCTTCGACCGACCTGTCGCTGGTGTACGTGGGCCAGTCGGGCCTGCCGTACTCGTACCGCTACGGCAGCGACATCAACGGCGACGGCTCCACGGGCAACGACCTGGTGTACGTGCCCAAGGACGCTTCGGACATCCGCTTCCAGAGTGGCGCGGTGAACGGCGTGAACGTGACGGCGGCCCAGTCGTGGGAGAACCTGAACGACTTCATGAACCGCGTGCCGTGCCTGAACAACGCGCGCGGCACCGTGCTGAGCCGCAACTCCTGCCGCACGCCGTGGTCGAACCGCATCGACTTCCGCATCGCGCAGAACCTGGCGCCCATCCGCGGCCAGAACGCCCAGATCACGCTGGACGTGCTGAACTTCGCCAACCTGCTCAACCGTGAGTGGGGCCTGAGCCAGTTCATCGCGAACCAGACCGACAACCTGCTGTCGCTCGGCACCGGCAACACCACCGCCGACGCCAACGGCCGCCGCCTGTACCGCGCCTTCGCGGCGCGCCAGGACGCGTTCAGCACCAGCACGCTGGACTCGCGCTACCAGATCCAGCTCGGGGTCCGGTACAGCTTCTAGGTCCGCCGTCTTCGGGTGAACGGAGCGAGAAGAGAGCGGGGCGGCGAAAGCCGCCCCGCTCGTCGTTTGGGAATGATCCGCCGAGCCCGGTCCGCGTCTGGGAGCGGGCGGTGCGATCCGGCACGTCCGCGGGGTTGCGCACGGGGATGTCCACCGCTCCAACCAGCGCCGGACCGTGGCTGCGTCGTACTCCACGATCGAGGCGATCTGCTCCACGTCGTGTCCACGCGACGAGAGCAGAACTGCGTGCATTCGCTCCGACACCCGGCCTACGTCGCGGCGTGCCCCCCGTTTCAGCTCCTCATGCTTGTTCGCTCAATGCGTGAACTCGCAGCATCGGGTTGAGCTCCGTCGGAAGGTTTCTCCCAACCGCACGGATCTCTACCTTAAATGCCTACAAAACTTTTGGCCACTTACTTAGAGAAGGATTGTGGTGGAGTGGAGCGGCTTGTCGTTGCCTACCGGGTGGAAGAAGTAGCGGCCGCTGGCGAAGCCGGCCGTCACGTGTTCAGTCGCACCCGAAGCGCGGAGTTGCCCAACTGGTGACGCGTATGGTGGAGATCCGGTCCCGTATCTCTCCGGGAGGGAGAAACGGCCGATGGCGGCAACTGCTTGCCGCTCATGCTCGGCCGACGTATCCTTCCTGTGGCTCCAGGCCTCCTCCGACTTCGTGGGGGAGAGCAAAAACCGGGGCTGAACAATCCATGGGCAAGGCTGCACCCGACTGGGGCGGCTGCGCACCGAGGAGATCGCCAGATGATGTCCCCCCCCCGTGGCGTCGCCTTCGACGCCGTGCAGGAGCTGTATGCTAGGCTCCGCACCCTCCCCGAAGACTCGGTCAACTACGCCATCGCCGAGAGGGCGATCGGGCTGGCGCTCAGCCCGCGGCGTGGCGCCTCCAACACCGCGTTCCTCCGCCACGATGCATGGCGGGACGCGAGGCGCAGCGTGCGCCGCAGCCGGGTGCGGCAGGAGAAGCTGCTGCACTGCTTGGAGAACCTGGCGCTGGTGGGCGGCAGGACAGCTGCGTTCCCCGGACTCGTCGACTGGGTGACTCCGGAGTCCGTCTACGCCGCCAGGGAGCTGGAGGCCCTCATCCGGACCGCCATCGACCGCGAGCACGCGCAGGGTGGAGCCTGCCTCACCGGCCTCCTCGCGGGGGAGACGGAGCAGGAGACGGCGGAGCGTCTCGGTGTGTCGCGCAGCATGGTCAGCCGCGTCCGGCGCCGGATCAGGGAGATCACGGCGGTGCTCGTGGCTGACTCCGCGGAAGGGTAGATCCCCACGGCGGAACTCGCCGGGACGGTTCAGCGGCCTTCGCCGAACCGTCTTGGCATTCCGACCCATCCAGATTGACAGCGTAGTTCGCCCGCCCACCGACAAACGGTGCGCTGGCCAGCAACACGAAAAAGGAGCAGGGGAAGATGCCTACCGCAACCACAGCGCGGCTGCCGGTCATTCTCACAAGCCATGCGCTGCAGTCACTCCGGGATTCGGGCTATACGCTCGCCGCCGCGCTCGGCGAGGTGATTGACAACAGCCTGGAAGCTGAGGCGAACGACATCCGGCTGCGTTTCGATGAGGAACGTGACCGGTCTGGTAAGAAGCATATCCACCGGATCCTGATCAGTGACGATGGGGCTGGCATGGATGAAGTCATCCTGCATCACTATCTGCAGCTCGGCTACTCCACCCGTTACATGTCTACAAAGACAATCGGGAAGTACGGGGTTGGCGCGAAGCTGGCGGCGCTGAACTTCGGAAAAAAAATTGACGTCTGGAGCCGTGTCGGCGCGGCAGCACCGTGGCTCCACGTCGGGTTCGATCTTGAGGATTCACTTCGCCGGGAAGAGCGAGGCGAGGAGGTCGGCATCGAGGCGCCGACGCCGGACCCCGTGCCCGATGACTATGCCGATTTGCTCCCCGCCGGTTCGGGAACCTTGGTCGTGTGGTCCAAGGTCGATCGCCTCGAGGAAGGACGCTGGGCACAGGACGCGAACGCGTTGCGGGTGGAAGTGGAGAAGGAGCTATCGAGGATGTTCCGGTACTTCCTGAACGGAGGGATCACCCTCTCCGTCAATGGAACGGTTCTGCTCCCTCACGACCCGCTCATGCTGATGGAGGGGACGTGGGCGGACAAGGTGCTGAGCGAACTCCATGCAGGCGAGCAGCCCGAAGCCGAGTCTCGTGGCCGGAGCGCGCGCGGTCCCGCGATGCGGCATTTCGGTGCCCGCGTCCTTGCTCGGAACGAACCGATCAAAATCCGAGGGAGCGAGGCCATCCTCACGGTAACGCTCTACCCGAAGGAGATCGTCAGGCAACGCGGAAAAGGCGGCGACCCTCTCGCGAAGAAGCTCCGCGTCCCCGAAAACGAGGGAAGCATCAGTTTCGTGCGTCTAAACCGCGAGATCAACTACACGAATGTGCCGCGCATCTTCCCCCGCGGCGTGGAGGATCCCGACCGTTTCATCGGAATCGAGATCGCCTTCTCTCCTGAGCTGGACGAGTATTTCGGTGTGCGGAACGTCAAACGGGGCGTCGAGCCGCATGACGAGCTTCGTGCGCGGATCCGGGAACTGCTGTCCAAGTACATTCCCCAAGCTCGCGAGATGCTCGACGAGATGTGGGGGGAGGTTGCGCGAGAGCAGAACACCCACGTGGGCGAGCACACGGCCATCCTAACCGCGGCCGGGGAGGCGAATCGGACCTTGCCGAAGGCGCGCGCTAAGGGTCCCGAGAACTCGAACGAAAGGGATCGCATCCTGAACGACTTGGCCCGCGATGCCGGAAAGACCGATGAGAAGGATCGGGCCGAGTACCTCGACCGGATCAGCGGACTTCCATTCGTGGTAGAGTCTGTCGACTTCCCAGGCGCAAATTTCCTGGACATTCAGCACCTGGATGGCCAGGTGATCATCCGCGTAAACACGCGCCACCGGTTCTATCGTGAGATGTGGGAGCCGATCCGGTCGATGGCGTCCCGCAACGCCGGGTCCGTTTCCGGTGACGAAGCGGTGCGTACGGCCCGGCGCACCATGGAAGCC
Source organism: Longimicrobiaceae bacterium (assembly GCA_035696245.1). Taxonomy (NCBI): domain Bacteria; kingdom Pseudomonadati; phylum Gemmatimonadota; class Longimicrobiia; order Longimicrobiales; family Longimicrobiaceae; species Longimicrobiaceae bacterium. The sequence continues at coordinate 7,924 of DASRQW010000302.1, forward strand.
CTCACGCTCATGGTGATCGCTTACGGCAAGGCCGAGTCGATGCACGAGAAGCCGCACGACCAATATGTTGACCTACGAATGTACTGGGGCCAGTTCCTGAATTCGCTGATGGGCAAGGTGAAAGACGTGTTCTAGAAGTCTGTTGAAAATCGGGTGCTCAGAA
>DASRQW010000303.1 GCA_035696245.1 Longimicrobiaceae bacterium
GATGATGCCGCGCACGAACCAATCCGTGTACAAGAGGGAGAGCACGGCGACCGTGACGTCTCGGCGAATGCCCTCGACCTCCTGCGCGTACCACAGCGGGAAGGTGTCGTTGTCGCCGTTGGTGAACACCACGCCGTACGGCTCCACCGAGTTGAGCAGGTTCACCGCCCAGTCGCGCGCCGCGTAGTCGCCACGGCGCGAGGCGTACGGCCAGTTCAGCACCAGCGGGATCAGCGCGAGCGCCAGCAGCGGCGCGGCGAGGAGCTCCGCGTTGCGGTTGGGGCGCAGCGCGCGCGCCGCCTCCATCCACGCCCGCACCAGCCCGAAGCCCGCGTACAGGCCCCACAGGCTGAACGAGACCAGGAAGAAGTAGTCGCGCTCGCGCACCTCGGCCAGCTCGAAGCTCTTGCCCTGCGCCTGCACCTGGCCGTAGCCGTACTTGAAGTTCAGGTAGTAGACCAGGCCCACCGAGAGCGTGAAGAGCAGCACGCCCATGTACGCGAAGCTCTTTCGGTCTCGCCGCCAGTGCTCCGCCAGGCCGTACGCGCCCAGCGCCAGGAAGAGCAGCGTGAAGGGGATGCGGCCGCCGCCGAAGTAGCCGTGCGCGCCGTCCACGCTGCGCGACCACTGCCAGTCGAAGTACTGGAAGTAGTTCGCCATCTGGTCCGCGAAGGGCGCCAGGCGCTGGCTCACCGGCGGCTTGCCGTACTGCTTTCGCTGCAGCGCGTCGGACAGGTTCTCGCAGCCCGCCTTCCCGAAGGTGAGGATGCTCTCCAGGGCGCCGCCCACGGTGGGGCAGGTGGGCTGCGCCTCGTTGATCACGGGGTTCAGCCCGGAGCGCAGCGGCAGGAACATGTGCACCGACAGCCCCACGATGCCGAACAGCGCGGCGAAAACGTACACGCGCCAGTTCAGGAAGAGGCGCGGCTTCACCATCAGCAGGAAGACCACGAGCGCCGGGGCGGCCAGGAAGGCCATCAGGTGGTTGCCCACCGAGAGCGCCAGGATGAACACCATCAGCACGATGGCGTTGTCGTCGTGCCAGCGGCCGCGCGCGCGCTGCTCGCGGTGCGCCTCCACGTGGTCGCGCCACAGGAAGGCCAGCCACGACAGCGCGGCGATGGTGAAGAGGCTGACGGTGTAGACCTTCTCGTTCACGTTGCTCTGGTTCCACACCGTGTACGCGGTGGAGGAGACCAGGATGCTCACGCCCGCGCCCACCCGGCGAACCGTCTCGCTGGGCGTGAAGAACGCCGTCACGCGGTGCATCACCAGGAACCAGAAGAAGGCCGTGCCGGACCCCATCAGCGCCGAGAAGAGGTTGACGCGCACCGCCGTGGGCAGCCCCGTGGGCGTGAGCAGCAGGTCCCACGCGCGCGCCAGCAGCACGAACAGCGGGTTGCCCGGCGGGTGCGGGATGCCCAGGATGTGCGCGGTGGTGATGTACTCGCTGGTGTCCCAGAACGCGGTGCTGGGCCCCAGCGTGAAGGCGTATAGCGCGAAGACCAGCGCCGCGGCCAGCAGCGCGATGCGGTACGGCGGGCGCTCGTAGGCCAGGTCCGGCGGGGTCTCTGTGGCTAGGCTCATACGGGAGGTCGGGGGGGAAGGCTCGGGCGGAGAAAATCTTTCAAACCTACAACCCGCCCTCTCCGTTGTCGATAGCGCGCGCGTGCGGTCGCCCGGACACGGCGGGCCGGAAACGCGAGGGGGCCGGCGAGCGCCGGCCCCCTCTGCTGCGTTCGACTCCGGAAGGCCCGGAGACGTTGTCCTTCCACCGCCGGACAGGGATCGAATGAGCCGCCGCGATCCCGCCCCCGTCCGCCCTCCGAGCGCACTTCGCGCATCGAAAGGTCGTGATCGGCAGACGTCGATCCGCCGTGTTCGGTAGATGTGCATCTTTCGAGATCGATCCCCGATCTACCGTTCCATGTCATTATCGAGCATCAACCGTCCTGCCGCTCGACGCCCGATCCGCCGTCGTTCATCCACCGTGCCCGCCCTCATGCCGATGGAGAGCGGACGGGGCGGAGGCTCAGAACGAGAACTCGGTGCCGATCTTGACGAAGATGTGGTTCACGACGCCCAGGTCGCCGTCGAAGTTGGAGATGTAGTCGTGGGCGCCGTACGTGAGCGCCAGGTTCGGCGAGAAGCGGAAGGCGCTGGAGAGGCCCACCTTCGCGGCGAGGTCGCTCTGCCGGACAGGCCCCACGAAGCTGTCGCTGAAGTCGTAGCGCACCTGGCCCACGCCCGCCTCCAGGCGGATGGGCAGCACGCCGCTCGCGCCCTGCCGCGGCGCCCAGTCCAGCTGGCCGCCCGCGCTCCAGTGGTCGACCGTGGCGTTGCCGCCGCCCACCTCGGGCTTGGAGCGCTGGTACTCGCCGTACACCGACAGCATGGGGCTGACCTGGAAGGCGGCGTGGGCGCCGTACGCGGGCGCGTCCTGCAGCGTGGGCCCGCCGCCCGGCAGCGTGCCGTAGAACCCGTACGCCACGTACGGCTGCACGGAGAAGCGGACGGGCGAGGCCGTCTGTGCGGCGGCGGGCGAGGCGGCCGCGAGCAGCGCGGCGCCGATGAGTGCGTGCTTGAGCATGGGGCTCGGTCTCCAGGTGTTTCAGGGTGGTGCGGCGCCGCTCCCGGCGCGCGCCGGGGGAATGGGCAAGCCGCCTGCCAACACGTTGACGGGCGCGGAGATGCAGCGTCCGCGCGGGTTCCGCCCCGCAGCACGTCTCGCGCCGCCGCGCCCGCCGTCCGCTCCGGCAGACGCGCGCAGTCCCCGCGGGGGGACGGAGGCGCGCGTTGACAAACCCCCGGCGAGGCGGGGAGATTGGCCGTTCGCCCCTCATCCGCCGTGCACCGCCAAGATGCCGCTACAGCCCAGCTTCCCCGAGTTCGTCCGCCTCGCCCGCGAGGCCACGGTCGTGCCCGTGTTCCGCGAGCTCCTGTTCGACCGCGACACCGCGGTCTCGGCGTACCACAAGCTCGCGCGCCCGCCGTTCGGCTTCCTGCTGGAGTCGGTGGTGGGCGGCGAGCGCTGGGCGCGCTGGACCTTCGTGGGCACCGAGCCGCGCTCCGCCTGGAAGCTGGTCGGACACCGAGTCCACCGCTGGACGGCGGCCGCGGGATGGGACGCCGGCGTGGAATCCGCCGACCCGCTGGGCGACTTCGACCGGCTGCTGCGGGCGCACGTGCCGGCCACGGTGCCGGGGCTGCCGCGCTTCTGGGGCGGTGCCGTGGGCTTCTTCGGCTACGACGTGGTGCGGCTGATCGAGCGGCTGCCGGACGCGCCCCCCGCGGACCTCGACCTCCCGGACGCGCTGTTCATGGTCACGGGCGCCGTGCTCGCCATCGATAACCTGTTCGGCCGCGCCAGGGCCGTCGCAGCAGTGGAGACGGAGGGTGCGGACGAGGCCGAGCTGCGCCGCCGCTACGACGCCGCGGGCGAGGAGGTGGACGCCATGGTCCGCCGCCTCCGCACGGAGCCTGGGCCGGAGCCGCTGGAGCTCCTCCCGTCTCCCGAAGGCGACCCGCCGTTCCGGAGCACCTGCACGCGGGCGGAGTTCGAGGGCCGCGTGCGCCGCGTGCAGGAGTACGTCCGCGCGGGCGACGCCTTCCAGGTCGTCCTCTCCCAGCGGCTCACGGTGGACCTCCCCGCGGACCCGTTCGACCTGTACCGCACGCTGCGCACTCTCAACCCCTCGCCCTACCTCTTCTACCTGGAGCTGGACGGCTTCCAGCTCGTCGGCTCGTCGCCCGAGATCATGGTGCGGCTGGAGGACGACAAGGTGACGGTGCGGCCCATCGCCGGCACGCGCCGCCGCGGGCGAGACGAGGCGGAGGACGCCGCGCTCGCCGCGGACCTGCTGGCCGACGCGAAGGAGCTCGCCGAGCACCTGATGCTGCTGGACCTGGGGCGCAACGACGTGGGCCGCGTGGCGCGCTTCGGCACGGTGCAGGTGGTGGACCGGATGACGATCGAGCGGTACTCGCACGTGCTGCACATCGTCTCCACCGTCACCGGCGAGCTGCGGCCGGGGCTGTCGGCGATGGACGTGCTGCGGGCATCGTTTCCCGCCGGCACCGTGTCCGGCGCGCCCAAGGTGCGGGCGATGGAGATCATCGACGAGCTGGAGGACGTGCGCCGCGGGCCGTACGCGGGGGCGGTGGGCCACTTCGGCTGGGGCGGGCGCAGCATGGACACCGCCATCGCCATCCGCACCGTGGTGGCGGAGGGCGGCCGCGCCCACGTCCGCGCCGGCGCGGGAATCGTGGCGGACTCGGACCCCTCGGCGGAGTTCGAGGAGACGCTGAGCAAGGCCCGCGCGCTCCTGCGCGCCGTGCAGACGGCGGGGCGGGGAGGCCGGCCTCCCTTGCGGTAGGCGCCGGGCGGAGCTATCCATGGGATGGCGCCACGTGCGCGCCGGACCTATCAAGCCATACACGGTACGGCGCAAGCCACCGCCCACGCCCGATCAATGTCATTGACACGGTCGGACGCCGGTTCTATATAGACCGAATACCCTGTTTCTGCCGCTCCCAGGCAAACCCTGATGCCCGTACGGCGCCGCCCGGCGCCTGGAGCGGGTGTTTCCGGTCAATCGCATTACAGATACGCCGTTCCGAACCGTGGCGGCCGCTGTCCCACCCGCGGCCACCCGTGCGTTGACTACGTGCGCCCGCACGCAGCCTTCCCCACCGCACAAGGAGGCTCACGGCACCATCTCTCTTCGACGAAAAGGGGCCGGCCGGCAGGACGCACTTCGTGCGCTCCGCGGCTGCGGGCCCGAGGGGCATTCCGGCGGGACTCCGCGCGGCTCTATGCGCGCGGCGCACCCGCCCGACTCGCGAACCCACGCCGGACGGTGAACACCCACCGCCGGAACCAAGGAGGACGTGCATGAGAAAGATTCGCTGGCTACTGGGCGTCATGCTCGCGGTAGCCTTCGCGCCCGGGACGCTGCCGGCGCAGGAGCCGGCCGTGATCACCGGCCGCGTCACGAACGCGGCGGGGGCCCCGGAGGCCTCGGTCGCGATCCGCATCGACGCGCTGACCATCGGGACCACCACGGCCGCCGACGGCACGTACCGCCTGCCGATCCCGGCGTCGCGGGTGCGGGCCGGACAGCAGGTGCGCGTGACGGCGAGCCGCGTGGGCCTGGCGTCGCAGAGCCGCACGGTCACGCTGAATCCCGGCGCCTCGCT
>DASRQW010000304.1 GCA_035696245.1 Longimicrobiaceae bacterium
CCACTCGCTGACCCTGCATCATCCGCTGCGCCCCGTGCGGCGCGCCGAGCGGCGGTGGCAGGTGGACGGCACGCCGACGGACTGCGTCATGCTGGCCGTGGAAGCGCTCCTCCCGGAGCGTCCCGACTTCGTGCTCAGCGGCATCAACCATGGCCAGAACATGGGTGAGGACGTGCTCTATTCCGGCACCGTCGCCGCGGCCATGGAGGGACTGGCGCTGGGCATCCCGTCCATCGCGTTCTCGTTCGCCGGGGGAGACCTCAGGGCGGATCTCACCCACCTCAAGCAGCAGGTGAAGGTGATCACCCCCCTGCTCAAGCATCTCACCTCGCTTCCGACGTTCCCGAAGAACACCTTGTTGAACGTGAACCTGCCGCCCATTCCCGCTGACGGGGTGAAGGGCGCCAGGCTCACCCGGCTCGGCAGCCGCGTGTTCTCCGGATCGATCAAGCCGATGAGGGATCCCTGGGACCGCGAGATCTTCTGGATCGGGGGCGGCTCCATCGTCTGGAGCGGCGAGGACAACTCCGACTTCCGCGCCATTCAGGACGGCTACATCTCGGTGACGCCGCTTCACCTCGACCTCACGAATTACAGCATGCTGGAATCAGCGGGGAATTGGTGGCGGGACCTCTAGACGGGGCCATGGGCGGCGCGCGGCGCCGGCTCGTGGAGCTCCTGCGTGAGAAGGGGATCCGCGACCTGGCGGTGCTGCGCGCCTTCGACATGACGCCCCGGCACGCCTTCGTGCCCACTGGCGTGCGCCATCGCGCGTACGAGGACTCGTCGCTGCCCATCGGCAGCGGCCAGACGATCTCCCAGCCCTCGATCCACGCCCGCTATCTGGAGACCCTCGGGCTCAAGGGCGGGGAGCGGGTGCTGGAGATCGGCACCGGCTCGGGATATCAGACGGTGCTGCTGTCGCACCTCGTCGCGCAGGTCTTCACCATCGAGCGCATACCCGCCCTCTATACGATGGCGCGAGAGGCGATCGCCCGCGCCGGCGCCAAGAACGTCTCGATGCTCCTCGGCGACGGCACGGTGGGCTGGCGTGAGTACGCGCCCTACGACGCGATCCTCGTGAGCGCGGGCGGTCCGTCGATTCCACAGCCGCTCGTGGAGCAGTTGGCCGACGGAGGACGGATGCTCGTCCCCGTGGGTCCGATGGCCGAGCAGACGCTCAAGCTCGTGACCAGGCGCGGCGACACGGTCGAGACGAGAGACGTGGCACCAGTGCGTTTCGTTCCGCTCTACGGAACCCACGGCTGGGAGCAGCAATAGGTGCACTTCCTCCACGTTCGGGTGAATGGCCGGGTGCAGGGGGTCGGCTTCCGCTGGTTCGTGCGTGAGGAGGCTCGCCGCCTCGGCCTCAGCGGCTGGGTGACCAACCTCGAGTCTGGCGACGTGGAGGTCGCGGCCGGGGGAACGGCCGCTTCGCTGGAGCGATTACGGGCCGCGCTGCGCGTCGGGCCCGCGGGCGCCGCGGTGATGGACATCGAAGAACTGGCTGGCGAGGTCCCGAAGCCGCTGCCCTATCCGTTCAATATCCATCGATGAGGCGCGACATGGCGACGGGAGCGTCCACCCCGGAAGCGGTCGCTGAGCGCGTCCGGGCTCGGCTGCGCGACGTCCAGGATTTCCCGAAACCGGGGATCGTCTTCAAGGATATCACCCCGGTCCTGAGCGACGCCCGCCTGTTCGCGGAGGTCATCGCCGCGATGGCGGAGCCCTTCCGGTCGCGCCAGATCACGCACATCGCCGCCATCGAGAGCCGCGGCTTTCTGCTGGCCGCTCCGCTCGCCCTCGCGTTGGGGGCGGGGGTCATCCCGATCCGGAAGCCTGGCAAGCTCCCGGCGCGCACGGCCTCGCGCGCATACGGGCTGGAGTACGGCACCGACCGGCTCGAGGTCCACGTGGATGCCTGTCCGGCGCGGTCGCGCATCCTTCTGGTGGACGACGTACTCGCAACAGGAGGGACCGCGGAAGCGGCTGCCGAGCTGATCGAGGAAGTGGGGGGGACGGTGGTGGCGTGCGCCTTTCTCCTCTCGATTGGTTCGCTGGGCGGGAAAAAGCGCCTGGCGGGGCGGGAAACCCGGGTGCTGGTTCCAACATGAGCGCGGCTGGGCGTGCACGTCCACGTCATGGTCGCGCGTTGCCGAATAATCCATAGGTCAGGAAGTGAGCTGAACACGAGACGGGCCGCCCAGATGGGCGGCCCGTTCGCGTTGCAGGGATGCGTGGTATGCCGACGACCTGGTCAGGGCTCATCCCTATGCGGTCCGCATGCGGCGGTATTCAACACCTAGGGATGCGCACGATAGTCCGTCTGGGCATGCGCAGGCGCGCTGTACAATTCTGTGACGATGTAA
>DASRQW010000305.1 GCA_035696245.1 Longimicrobiaceae bacterium
CGCGAGCTGGCGGGCGAAGCTGGGCAGCGAGAAGCGCGCGTCCTGCCCCGGCCCCGTGTGGTTGAAGCTGCGCGCCACCACCGCGTCGGCCGCGCCGGAGAGGCTGGCCTGCACCGCCGCCATCTCCGCCGCCGCCTTCGACGCCGCGTACGGGTTTGCGGGCCTCAGCGGCCTCGTCTCCGGGATCGGCTGCTCGTCCTCCGGCACGAAGCCGTAGACCTCGGCCGAGCTCACCACCAGCACGCGCGCCGCCCGGCCCACGGCGTGGACCAGGCGCAGGGTGCCGGTGGCGTTCACGTCCCACGTCCCCAGCGCGTCCTCGAACGACGCGCCGACCGACGCCTGGCCGGCCAGGTGGAACACCGCGTCCGGCCGCGCCGCGCCCAGCGCCGCACGCACGGAGGCGGCGGACGTCACGTCCAGCGGCAGCCACGTCGCACCCGGCTCCGCGCCCGCCGGCGCCGCACCCTCCAGCGAGCCCGCGAACACCGCGTGGCCGTCGTTCAGAAGGCTCCGCACCAGGTGCGAGCCCACGAAGCCCGCCGCGCCCGTGACCAGTGCGCGCACGGCGGCTACAGGCCGCCGGTCTCGCCCGCCGGGCGCGAACGGCCCAGCCGGGCCAGGTCGGCGTCCACCATCATCTTCACCAGGCCCTGGAAATTCACCTCGGGCTCCCAACCCAGGTCGCGCTTGGCCAGTGCCGGGTCGCCCACCAGCAGGTCCACCTCGGCCGGGCGCATGTAGCGCGCGTCCTGCACCACGTGGTCGCGCCAGTCCAGGTCGGCATACGAGAACGCCGTCTCCACCAGCTCGCGCACGCTGTGCGTCTCTCCCGTGGCCACCACGTAGTCGCCCGGCTCGTCGCGCTGGAGCATGAGCCACATGGCCCGCACGTAGTCGCCCGCGAAGCCCCAGTCGCGCTGCGCGTCCATGTTGCCCAGCCGCAGCTCGGTCGCGCGGCCCAGCTTGATGCGCGCCACCGCGTCGGTCACCTTGCGCGTCACGAACTCCAGCCCGCGGCGCGGCGACTCGTGGTTGAACAGAATGCCGCTCACCGCGAACAGGTTGTGGCTCTCGCGGTAGTTGATGGTCGCCCAGTGGCCGTACACCTTCGCCACGCCGTACGGCGAGCGCGGGTAGAAGGGCGTCTCCTCGCGCTGCGGCACCTCCTGCACCTTGCCGAACATCTCGCTGCTCGACGCCTGGTAGAAGCGGATCGTGGGGTTGTGCACCCGGATCGCCTCCAGCATGCGCGTCACGCCCAGCCCCGTGATGTCGCCCGTGAGCACCGGCTGGTTCCACGACGTCTGCACGAAGCTCTGCGCCGCCAGGTTGTACACCTCGTGCGGCTCGCTCTGCTGGAGCGCATAGAGCAGCGAGTTCTGGTCGGTCAGGTCGCCCGAGATCAGCTCGATGCGGTCCTGGATATGGTCGATCCGCTCGAAGGTTACCGTGGAGCTGCGGCGCACCAGGCCGAACACGCGGTAGCCCTTCTCCAGCAGCAGCTCCGCGAGGTAGCTGCCGTCCTGCCCGGTGATGCCGGTGATCAGCGCGGTCTTCATTACCCGTCTTGCGTGAGGTGGCCGCCGGGAAGTGGCGGCGGGGGATGGACAAGGGGGAAAACGTAGCGGGGCGTCCGGGCAGTGTCAACGCGAAGTGGACGCCGCCACGCCTTGACCCGGGGGCCTCGGGAGTATACTTTCCTTGGCTTGTCTGCTCTTCGAATTCACGCATCAGGAGACTTCCGATGGCCTTCTGCGCCGTTTGCGGCAAGGGCCCGCGTAGCGGGAACAACGTCAGCCACGCCAACAACAAGACCAAGCGTCGCTGGCTCCCGAACCTTCAGCCCGCCCGTATCGTGACGGACAACGGCACGCGCAAGCGCGTCCGCGTCTGCACGAGCTGCCTCTCGGCGGGGAAGGTCCGCAAGGCCGGGTGAAGTTGCCCCGCCCGCCCAAGCTCGACGAATAAGCGGCCGCACGGTGAAACGTGCCGGCCGCTTTTCTTTTCCCTCCTGTGACTCTCCGTCGCGGATTCCACGCAGCAGGATTCACCCGCCACAGCGCAAGCACTTGCCCGTTTTGCGGAAACAGGCGTTCTTTAGCACAGGTACTTTCAGACAATCCTTCCGCACTTCCCTCCTGAGATCTTTTCATGTACTTACGGAGATCGGGGCCCAGCAGGCCGCGCGCCGCAACCTCGTTGAGCCTGCTCACCGTCTTTGCGCTCAGCGCCGCTTGCTCCGACGTGACCACGACCGGAGTGGAGACGACGCCGGAGGGAAGGAGCGTAGCCCGCGACGTGATGATCGATCCTTTGAACGCGGTGGCGACCGGCTGCACGGATTACCTGGGCTTCTGGCACCCGGATGTGAACGCGTGCACGACGGGAGGCTCGCCCGTCAGCGGTCCCCCGCCGGCGGTTGATCCGAACGGAGGCGGCGGAGGGGCGGGCGGAGTTCCCCCGGCACCCTTCCCGGCGATGATGACGAAGACGGAACGACGGCGAACAACGGGCCCCTTGCCTACGCCGGATGTGTCGCTGTGAAGCTGGGTTTCTCCGGGTGGGGTGCGATCGCGACTGCCGGGGTTTCGTCGTACCAGATGTTCCAAGCACGCCAAACCACGGCGGAGAGGTACAGCGCGTACATCGAGTACAACAATGCCCACTACTCCGGGGGACCGTACGATCCGCTCGTGGAGAAGCTGCTGTACCAGCAGGTGACCGACGCCCGTTCCGCGGAGAATGCCCTCTGGCTTCAGGTCGGGGTTTCGTCGGGTATCGCTCTCGGTGCGATTGGCGCGGCCGCAGCCGTCTGCTGGCCGATCGCCATAGCGCCTGAACCCTGATTTCGAGGTGACGTTGGACAAGCTGAAGGCGGGTTATCTGGCATTCGGCATCGCGATGCTCGCGTGCGCGCTCGCCGTCGCCTACGGACTTGCGAGCGGGGCCGTACGCACGGCTGGGTGGGCGATGACGGTGGGATACTTGCTCGTCCTGGCGCTTTTCCTCTCCCTGGCGTGGCGTAACTACCGCGCATTCCGCGGCGGCCCCTCGGCCGCGGGCTGGGAGTCACGGTCGGCGAAGGTCGTCTGGTGGACCTGCTTGGCCTGGGTCGTGGGACTGGTCGTGTGGAACAGCCTGTCGGGGCGCCGCTGACGCACAGCGTTGACGTCAAGATGATCGACATCGGCAATCGGGAGATCGTCCGTCGATTCGGCGTCGGCAAAAACCAGATAAGCACGAAAGAAAAAGCCCCGCGGCGCACGAATGCGCCGCGGGGCTCTTCATCTTCCTGATCACCCGCCGTTGGAGCGACGGATGCAACCTTCTCCGCCGAAGCGGAGCAGGCTGCTTACTTCGCCGCCGCAGCCGGGGCCGCAGTCTCGCCACGGTCCACCAGCTCGATCAGCGCGGTGTCGGCGCCATCGCCCTGGCGGAAGCCCGTCTTGAGGATGCGCGTGTAGCCGCCCGGCCGCGCCGCGAAGCGCGGGCCGATGCTGTCGAACAGGCGGAACAGCACGTCCTTGTCCTGCACGTGGCGCGCGGCAAGCCGGCGCGAGTGCAGGTCGCCGCGCTTGGCGAGCGTGATCAGCTTCTCCGCGAACGGACGCAGCTCCTTGGCCTTGGCCGTGGTCGTCTCGATGCGGCCGTGCAGGAACAGGCTGGTGGTCATGTTACGCAGCATCGCCAGCTTGTGGCTGGTGGTGCGGCCCAGCGCGCTCCCCTTGTTGTTGTGCCTCATGATTCAAGCTCTTTCTGGGGATCCGTGCCGTTGCCGGCGCCGTTCTCACCGTTTGCGTTGTCAGCGCCGTCGGCCGCGGCCTCGCGCTCGATCCACCACAGCGCCCCATCCTCGCCCTGCTCCAGGTCCGCGCCGAAGCGCAGCCCGTGACCGGCCAGGAAGTCGCTGATCTCCTGAAGGGACTTCTTGCCGAAGTTGTCGATCCCCAGCATCTGCTGCTCGGTGCGCTGCACCAGGTCGCGGACGGTGTGGATGTTCTCCTTCTGCAGCGAGTTGCGGCTGCGGACGCTCAGCTCCGTCAGGTCCTCGATGGGACGGTTGAGCAGCTCCTGCAGGCGCGGCGCCACCGGCGAGCGGCCGGCCGGCACCTTGCGGCCCCCGGCGCCGTCCTCGCCCCACGAACGGTCGGAGCGCCACTCGGGCGAGCCGCCGGCCAGGAACGAGAGGTGCTCGATGGCCAGGCGCGCGGCGTACTGCACCGCGTCGCGCACCTCGATCGAGCCGTTGGTCTCGATGTCGAGCACCAGGCGGTCGAAGTCGGTGCGCTGGCCCACGCGCGTCTCCTCGACCACGAAGTTGGCGCGCGTCACCGGGTTGTACACCGCGTCGATGCGAACCAGGTCGGCCGGCATGCCGCGCGGCACCTGGTGCAGCTCGGCCAGCACGAAGCCGCGGCCCTTGTTCACGTACAGCTCGATGCGCAGGTCGCGGTCGTCCTGCAGCTCGAGGATGTGGTGGTCGGGGTTGACGACCTCCACCGAGGCATGCGAGACGATGTTGCGAGCGGTGACCGCGCCCGCCTTGGTCGCCCGCAGCTCCAGGATCGCCTCGTCGGCCGCGTCGTCCATGCGCAGGACGAGCGCCTTGAGGTTGCGGATCACCTGGTGGACGTCTTCCACCACGCCCGCGATGGTCTGGTGCTCGTGCAGCACGCCGTCCGCCCGGAACGCCCAGACGGCCGCGCCGCGCAGGCTGGAAAGCAGGATGCGGCGCATGGTGTTGCCGAGCGTCTGGCCGAAGCCCCGCTCCAGCGGGCGGAGCACGATCTGCCCCGCACGCGGCTGCTCCGGCAGCGCCGGCATCTGAAGGCCGGTAAGATCGAGTTCCACTAATCCCTCCCAGAATTGGACAGGATGCAGGAAAGGACCCGGCGGCGAAGCGAACTCTCGCCCCGCCGCCCGGGTCCCGCCCGCGGCTTTACTTGCTGTAGAGTTCGACGATCAGCTGCTCCTGGACGGCGAGCGGGATGTCCGCGCGCGTCGGGCGGCCGACCATGCGGCCGGTGCGGCTGCCCTCGTCCACCGCCAGCCAGCCGACGGTGGTCGGCTTGGTCTTGGCGGCCAGCGAGGCCTCCACAGGCAGGATGTCCTTGCTCTTGGGGGCGATGCGGATCTCCTCGCCCGGCGCCACCGCGTAGCTGGCCACGTCGACCGTGCGGCCGTTGACCTGCACGTGGCGGTGCGTGATGAGCTGGCGTGCCTCCTTGCGGGACGCGCCGAAGCCCATGCGATACACCACGTTGTCCAGACGGCTCTCGAGGCCCACGAGCAGGTTTTCGCCCGTCACGCCCGGCTGGTGCGCGGCCTTCTCGAACAGGTTGCGGAACGGCTTCTCGGACACGCCGTAGATGCGCTTCACCTTCTGCTTCTCGCGCAGCTGGTGCGAGTACTCCGAGGCCTTCTTGCGGCGTCCGCCGCCCGACTGGCCGTGCTGGCCGGGGGCGTAGGGGCGGCGCTCGACGGGGCACTTCTCGGTGAAGCACTTGACGCCCTTCAGGAACAGCTTCTGTCCCTCGCGGCGGCACAGCTTGCACACAGGTCCGGTGTAACGGGCCATGAACCGTAGTCTCCTTCCAGTGTGTTCTCTCGGCGGCTTCGTCCCCCCGACGGTCGCGGGGGTTTACGCCAGAATCGGGTACTGCGGCACTGCGAAAACGCGGCAGGCGGCGCCGGGGCATGAGCCCGGGCGCCGCCTCCGCGGCACCTCGCGTCAGACGCGGCGCTTCTTGGGCGGGCGGCAGCCGTTGTGCGGGATCGGCGTCACGTCGCGGATCGAGCGGATGCCGATCCCCGAGGCGGCGAGCGCCTGGATGGCCGACTCGCGGCCCGATCCGGGGCCTTGCACGCGCACGTGCACGCGCTTCACGCCCAGCTGCATCGCCTCGCGGGCGCACTGCTCGGCGGCGACGGTGGCGGCGAACGGGGTCGACTTCTTCGAGCCCTTGAACCCCGCCTTGCCGGCGCTCCCCCACACGACCGAGTTGCCGGCCATGTCGGTGATGGTGACGATGGTGTTGTTGAAGGTCGCCTTCACGAAGGCGATGCCCTCGCTCTCCACGTGGCGCTTCGTCTTGGGACGAGCGGCGCCCTGCTTCGGCTTGGCCATTCTCTCGTATGTCCTTGGCTTGGTCGTTCGCGGCCTACCGCGAATCCGGCACGTCCCCGCCGGAAGGGTTCCGGCGGGGTGGTCATCGGGACGGCGCGGGCGCCGTCCCGATCATGCGGCTGCTACTTCTTGCCCGGCTTCTTCTTGCCGGCGATGGCGCGACGCGGGCCCTTCTTGGTGCGGGCGTTCGTGTGCGTACGCTGGCCACGCACAGGCAGGCCGCGCCGGTGGCGCATGCCGCGATACGAGCCGATGTCCATCAGCCGCTTGATGTTGCGCGCGATCTCGGAGCGCAGGACGCCCTCCACCCGGTAGCGGGCGTCGATCACGCGGCGCAGCTTGTTGATGTCGTCGTCCGACAGGCGGTGGACGCGCTCGTCGGGGCTCACGCCCGCCTCTTCGACGATCTTGCGCGCCGTGGGCCGGCCGATTCCGAAAATGTACGTAAGGCCGATCTCAATCCGCTTCTCGCGGGGAAGATCGACACCGGCAATGCGGGCCATCGTGCTTCTCCTGGTAGCCGGAGCTGGGGTTAACCCTGGCGCTGCTTGTGGCGCGGGTTCTTCTTGCAGATGATGCGAACAATCCCACGCCGCTTGATCACCTTGCAGTGCTCGCAGATCGGCTTGACACTCGCGCGGACCTTCATCGTCGCCTCTCGGGTCGTGTTTGGACAGAAGCCTGAAAACTTAACGGCGAACGCCGCGTCCTGCAACCCCTGACCGCAAGGGGCGTCAGAGGGTGAGGATGCGCGGCCCGCCGGCCGTGACCGCCACCGTGTGCTCGAAGTGAGCGGAGATGCGGCGGTCGGCGGTCACCACCGTCCACCGGTCGGGCAGCGTGCGGACCGAAGCAGTGCCGGCGTTGAGCATCGGCTCGATCGCCAGCACCATGCCCTCCACCAGCTTGAGGCCGCGGCCGCGCTTCCCGTAGTTGGGGACCTGCGGCTCCTCGTGCGGCTCGCGCCCCACGCCGTGCCCCACCAGCTCGCGGACGATGCCGAAGCCCGCGGCCTCGGCCACCTCCTGGATCGCGCCGCCGATGTCGCCCAGGCGCCTGCCGGGGTGAGCCTCGGCGATGCCCATCTCCAGCGCGTGACGCGTGCGCTCCAGCAGCCGCTCCGCCTCGGGCGAGACCTCGTCGACCGGCAGCGTCACCGCCGCGTCGGCGAAGAAGCCGTCCAGCTTCACGCCGCAGTCCAGGCTCACCACGTCGCCCTCCACCAGCCGGCGGCGCGAAGAGGGGATGCCGTGCACCACCTCGTGGTTCACGCTGATGCACAGCGTGGCCGGGAAGCCGTACAGGCCCTTGAAGGCCGGCACCGCGCCCGCGTGGCCGCGAATGAACTCCTCGGCGAAGCGGTCCAGCTCCAGCGTGGTGCGCCCCGGCCTCACCTCGGCCGCGAGTGCGCGGTACAGATCGGCGATGATCGCCCCCGCCCGCGCCATGGCGTCGATCTCGTCCGGCGCCTTGAGGTGGATCACCGCCCCAGCCGTCCCATGATGTCGGCCTGAACCTCTTCGATGGGCCGGTCGCCCGGCACGTCGTGCACGGGCAGTCCGGCCGCGCGGTAGAACGCGACCAGCGGCTCGGTAGCCTCGCGGTACACCCGGAGGCGGTTGCGAACCGTCTCCTCCGCGTCGTCGGGCCGCTGCACCACCCGTCCGGCCACGTCGGCCGGGGGCGGGTTGTGCTCCACGTGGTAGACGGTGCCCGTCTCCGGGTCCGTCCGCCGCCCGCTCATGCGCCGCACGATGGCCTCGGCCGGCACGTCGATGTTCACCACCGCGTCGATGCCGCGCCCCAGCTCCCGCAGCATCGCCCCCAGGCTCTCTGCCTGCGCCACGTTGCGCGGATAGCCGTCGAACACGGCGCCGCCCTTCGCCTCCGGGAGCGAGAGCGCGTCGCGCACCAGCCCCAGGATCACGGAGTCGGGCACCAGCTCGCCCGCGTCCATGTACTTCTTCGCCTCGCGGCCCAGCTGCGTGCCTTGCCGCAGCGCGTCGCGGAGCATGTCGCCGGTGGCGATCTTCGGGATGCCCAGGCGGGTGGCGAGCAGGGCGCCCTGCGTGCCCTTGCCGGCACCCGGGGCGCCCAGCAGGATGAGGTCCATGGGCGGCGGCCTAGATGTACCGCTGCTGCCGCCCGCGGAACTTCACCCGGCCCTTCTTCATGAAGCCGTCGTAGCGGCGAAGCAGAAGGTGCTGCTGCATCTGCTGCACGGTGTCGAGCCCCACGCCCACCACGATCAGCAGGCCGGTGCCGCCCAGCAGGCGCGACAGGCCGGTCACGCCCAGCGCGTGCAGCACCGCGGTCGGGATGATGGCGATGGCCGCCAGGAAGAACGCCCCCGGCAGCGTGATGCGGCTCAGCACCCGGTCGATGTACTCGGCCGTGCGCACGCCCGGCTTCACGCCGGGGATGAACGCGCCCTGCTTCTTCAGGTTCTCGGCCAGGTCCACCGGGTTGAAGATGATGGCCGTGTAGAAGTACGTGAAGAAGACGATCAGCAGCGTGAGCAGCGCGTAGTAGATGCCCGTGCCCGGCGCGAACCACTGCGCCGCGTCGTGCAGCGCGCGGTTCTTCGTGAAGGCCGCCAGCGTGCTCGGCACGATCACGATCGACTGCGCGAAGATGATGGGCATCACGCCCGCCGAGTTGATGCGCAGCGGCACGAACGACTTCTGCCCCTGCCGGATGCGCCCGCGGCCCATGACCTTCTGCGGGATCTGCACCGGGATCTTGCGGGCCGCCATGGTGATCGCGACGGTGCCGGAGATGGTCACCAGCATCATCACGATCAGCCCCAGCACGCCCACGGCGTGCACCTGGCCGGCCTGCACGAGCTTCACCGTCTCGAAGATGGCCGTGGGCAGCCCCTCGATGATGGAGAAGAAGATGAGCAGGCTCATGCCGTTGCCGATGCCGCGCTCGGTGATCTGCTCGCCCAGCCACATCACGAACACCGCGCCCGTGACCAGGGTGAGGATCATCATGAAGCGGAAGCTCCACCCGGGGTGCGCCACCGCGCCGGGGACCTGCGGCGACTCCAGGAAGAGCGCGAAGCCGTAGGCCTGGAAGATGGCGAGCACGACCGTGGCGTAGCGCGTGTACTGCGTGAGCTTCTTCCGGCCGTCCTCGCCCTCCTTCTGCATCTTCTCGACGCTCGGGAACACCGTGGCCAGCAGCTGGAACATGATGCTGGCCGAGATGTAGGGCATGATGCCCAGGGCGAAGACCGTCGCCTTGGACAGCCCGCCTCCCACGAACATGTCGTAGATCCCGAACGCCGTACCCTGCATGGACTGCGCGAACGCACGGAGCGCGTTCACGTCGATGCCCGGCGCCGTGACGTGCGCGCCGATGCGGTAGACGAAGAGGCACAGGAGCGTGAAGAGGATCTTCTCCTTCAGCTCCGGGATCCGGAACAGGTTGGCGACGGGGTTCGACATGGTCAGCCGATCTCCGTGACGCTGCCGCCCAGGCCCTCGATCTTCTCGCGGGCCGTGCGGCTGAACTTGTGCGCCGAGATGGCGATCTTGCGCGTGAGGTCGCCCGTGCCGAGCACCTTCACGGGCCGGCGCGCGTGGCCGATGAGGCCGTTCTCGCGCAGCGACTCGGGGGTGATCTCGGCGTCGCCGTCCAGCTGCTCCAGCTGGTACAGGTTGACGACCTGGTACTCCACCCGGTTCAGCGGGGTGAAGCCGCGCTTGGGCAGGCGGCGCTGGAGCGGCATCTGGCCGCCTTCGAAGTGCGCCTTGCCGCCGCCGGGGCCGTGGTGGCCGGCGCGCGCCTTGGAGCCCTTGTGGCCCTTGCCGGCGGTCTTGCCGGTGCCGGTGCCGGGGCCGCGGCCAAGCCGCTTGGTGTCGCGGTGCGACCCCTCCGGCCGGCGCAGGTTGGAAAGATCAGCCATGGTTCTCCTGCCCTTCTGCGACGCTCACCTGCACGAGGTGGCGCACCTGGAAGACCATCCCCCGGATCTGGGGGGTGTCCTCGTGGATCACGGAGCGCTGGTGCTTGATGCCCAGCGCCGCCAGCGTACGGCGGTGCTTCGCGGGCGCACCCACGCCGCTCTTGGTCTGGGTGATCTTGATCTTAGCCACGCACACCTCCCAGCGACTCCAGCGGCACGCCGCGCTCCAGCGCGATCTGCTCGCGGGTGGTCAGGTTCTGCAGCGCGTCCATGGTCGCGAGCACCATGTTGAAGGGGTTGTTCGACCCCAGCGACTTGGTGAGGATGTCGTGGATGCCCACGCACTCCAGCACCGAGCGCACCGCGCCGCCGGCGATCACGCCGGTACCCGGGGCGGCCGGACGGAGCAGCACGCGCCCCGCGCCCGACTCGCCGATGATGTCGTGCGGAACGGTGCCCTTGACCACGGGGATCTTCACCATGGCGCGCTTGGCCGAGTCGATCGCCTTGCGCACGGCCTCGGAGACCTCGTTGGCCTTGCCGGTGCCGATGCCCACCTTGCCCGCCTGGTCGCCCACCGCCACCAGCGCGGTGAAGGAGAAGCGCCGGCCGCCCTTGACGACCTTGGCCTCGCGGTTGATGTGGACCACGTTCTCCTTGAACTCCGACTCGCGCGCGCCGCCGCCCTGGCCGCCGCG